>JAGAEF010000306.1 GCA_017613255.1 Lentisphaeria bacterium | reverse complement strand
GCAAGCGCCACAGCCGGCGAACGAAAGGCTGGCAACCGCCATGATCGCGGCGACCATGAGGGCAACTAATGCACACTTTTTCATAGCAAGGAACTCCTTTAGCTAAATGCGGGAATCACCCGCTTGAACTTGTAACCGGTATTTACAGATACCAGTCTGAAACATCGTAACGTTATAGTTTGTTTATTTTAGCCAGCTTTCTGAACCGGCTAAACCGATTTACATTGATTCATTTTATTCAAATTATTCATCTTGCCAATACCTCGGGTCGGAAAAAAATGGATTTTCCCCAAATTAACTCAAAAAAATGAGGAAGATTCTATCGGTTATAATGGTTAAAATGGGTGTTTTGGGCGATTTTACAAGAAACCATCGGGATAAGCGGGGGGAAATCAGGGGAAAAAGGGGGGAATTTCCCTCTTCCGGCCCCTTTTTCACAGCCAACGGAATGGAAGGGGCCGCCCCTTTCGGCAGCCCCCTTCCGGTACAATCCGCCGGGATAAAAAGGCTGAAACCCCTTTTTCAGATCAGAAGATTATTCAGCTTCGGGAACCAGGATAATCCGGAATCCGGTGTAGCCGGTGGCAAATCTGTGCCAGGCCCGGCTGGCGGCGCGGCACTCTTCGGCATAGCTGCACCAGTTGCCGCCGCGGCGAACCCGGAATCGTCCCGCAAGCGGAGCGCAGGGATCGGCTTCGGGAGAATGGGAATAGAACGCTTCATCGTACCCGTCGCGGCACCATTCGTCGAGATTGCCGAGCATATCGTAGAGTCCCCAGGCGTTCGGAGCCTTTCTTTTCCCCCGATGGGGGCGATTACGGCTGTTTTCGCGGTACCAGCAGACATCGTCAGGGGAATCGGCTCCGGCATAAGGGGCGCTTGAACCGGCCCGGCAGGCGTATTCCCATTGGGCTTCGGTCGGCAGGGTTATCTCATTTCCGGAAAGCTGACTGAGCTTCTCGCAGAATTCGAGCGCGGCGTCGCCCATCACGCTGGATACCGGGTGGCGCGGGTTCTCCTTTTCACGGATAACAGGGCGCGTTCTTTCCCCCATAACGGAATCCCACATTTTGATCGTGATTTCGGATTCCAGCATCCAGAAACCTTGTGTTAATGCAACACGGTGTTCCTTTTCGGAACCGGTATGCCCTTCCTCCGATTCCGGGCTTCCCATCGTGAACTCGCCGGGGGGGCACCACGAAAAAACATAGGTGACGCCGTTGGCGGTCAGCGCGCGTTTTTCTCCGGCAGCGGTTCCCGCTGTGAACTTGCCCGTTTCAACCGGAATATCGGCGGGGGCCGGATCCAGGTCGATTCCCGCCTCGTCGAGCAGCAAGGTTATCTTATCGGCGCTGGAGGCCGCATTCATATACTCCCAATTTTCGGGCACGGGGTTTTGAGAGTCGAGCCGGTCGAACAGTTCAAGGAGAACACGCGCCGTTTCGATCTTCTTTTCGGTCAGCGGCGGATCGGGAACCGCGGCGGCAAACATATGGCCGTAAAGAGATGTGGCGAGTATTTCTTCGCCGCGTGTTTTGAGAAGTTCGAGAATCTCCTCCTGCCGCTGATCCAGAACGGGGGCGTAAGCCGGATCCGTTTCCGCGAGAAGACGGAGAAGATCGACGCGGCTTTCGTAAAGGATTTCATAGGGACGTTCGAGCGGCTGGTCCGCCAGCAGGGTGTCGGCGGCCGCAAGGAACTCTTTTCCGATTTCGGCGGCCTGCGGCGGGATTTCGCCGAACAGCATCTTCGCATTGCCGATTCCGGACACTCCCTGTTGCACCAGGAGGTTTTTATAGACGGTGCTGCCATAATCTTCAAAACCGATAATCAGAAGGAGATCGTCGCGGCAGAACGTCAGTGCTTTCACCGTACTTTCGACGGACGGTTTCTCATTATCGATCCGGAATTGGCGCATGAGATGCCGGAACCAAAAAATCCGGGTAAAGAACTTTCTCGGCGGATCGAGCGCGAGAATTTGATCGCAGAGGTCCGCGAGCAGATCGATGTCCGCCACAGAAATATCGCAGTCAGCGGTTTCGGCATCATCAAGCGGGATTCTGCTGACCGCAAGTCCGTTCCTGGCGATCCAGCACGCGATATCGTAGGTCGAACCGTCCCGGGGAAAGCCAAACTTGGCGAACTGTTTCGCGGCTTTGCCGGAGTCGATCGCCGGAAGCTGTTCCGCTTTCTGCCGCTCCTCTTCGGTCAGTCCGAACGGGTCTTTGTTCATATCGACCTTTTCCGCCCGGATTCCGCGGCTCGGCAAAACCACCGGAAAAAGGAAAACAAAAAAGAGGAGAAGGAACAGAAATTGGAGAATCTCCCCAAAACAGCGATGTTGTCCGAGCGAACGGTCCATGGGAACCTCCTTTGCGGTGGTGTTTAAGGATCGTATCAATCAATGCCCGGCGGGAGAATGTTCGGTTTACCCCTTCCCGCCGTTTTCGGCGCCCCGGCTCAGATAGAAGTGGCAATGAGGACAGACGGTGTAACCGGCGTCGATTTCCCAGTCGCACTGGGGGCAGATCTGGGTATTCCGCTGTTTTTTGCTCGGGTGGGCGCCGAGAAGCAGATCGCTCCCCTCGGGGGGGTAGTCGTATTTTGTTTTTTCGCCGCGCGAGGCTTTGAGAAGTTCGTCGCCGATACCGAGGATGCGCAAAACCGCGCTGTCGGTGCACTTCCTGTCTTCCGGAACGGGAATCGTCAGCTTGACGCCGCAGACCGGGCAGGCGACAGTTTTGCCCGCTTTCCGCTCTTCAGCCGCAAGTTTGTGACCGTTAGGGCAGGTAACCTTGATTTTTCCTGGCATAGCAGAGTCCTTGACGCACGAACGAAACCAACAATATTCTCCGAGGGAATTATAGCAGAGAGAATAGAGAAAAACAATCTTCTCTTTCGAGAAAATGAAAAAAACTCCCCTGCGTTTTCGCGACAGAATGCCGCTGCGAGAAGGACCTGGAAACTGGCGTACACATGCACAGGCCGTGGTGTTTCCCGTCCACGCAAAATAATTGATCTTCAGCGGGAAAACGAGGGGAGCAAAACCCATTATAATCCGTTGCCCGCGAAAGGGAAGGAGAATTTCAGCTTTTCCTGACCGAACGGACGAACCGCGCGTAATCTTCGGGAGTGTCGATCCCGATCACGTTTTCTTCGACGACGCCGACAAGAATCTTTTCCCCCTCATAGAGGATGCGGAGCTGTTCGAGCCCTTCGGTTTTTTCGTAAAGGGCCTGCGGCAGTTTGGGAAGGGAAAGAAGGAATTCCCTCCGATAGGCGTAGATGCCGATGTGCTGATAGTAAAGGGGAGGCGTATCGCTTAAGAAGGTTTCGGACCGGCTGCGCGGATAGGG
>JAGAEF010000305.1 GCA_017613255.1 Lentisphaeria bacterium | reverse complement strand
CTTGAGCGTCACGTGTCTGGCGATATTGCTTTGCAGGAGGCCCCGCAGTTTCAGGAGGTTCGGCAGGACCTTTCTAAAGTTTTCCTCCGGATTCTTTCCCCCCAGAATGCTTACATACACCGCCGCGGAACGCAGATTGGAAGAGAGCACGACTTTGGTGATGGACACGATGAGGCCGGAATCATTGACGCCGTTTTTCTCCAGAACGTCGGCGATCTCCCTTTTGAGGATCTCGTTGACTCTGGCAAGACGGTCGGGTTTGACGGGCATGGCTGATCCTTTCCTTGAAAAAACCCTTCCGTTCCGAGAAGAAACGGAAGGCATGAAAAAAAGTTTCTCCGAAACGGAGTGACGCAGAGCAAGTCAGAGGGTCTGCTTCTTGAGTTCGATCTCGTAGAACTGGATGGTGTCGCCTTCCTCGAAATCCAGGAAGTTGTCCAGCCGGATCCCGCACTCCATACCCTCCCGGACCTCCTTCACATCGTCCTGGAAGCGCCGCAGCGAACGCACCTCTCCATTGAAGATGAGCACGTTCTTGCGGAAGACTCTGGATTTGCTGCCCACCTTGACGATCCCCTTCTCCACCTTGCATCCGCAGACCTTGGGCCCCTTGGACAGGGCGAAGATCTTGAGGATCCGGGCGATCCCCAGCTCCTTTTCCCGCTTTTCGGGCTCCAGTTTTCCCGCCATGGCGTCCTTGATGTCTTCCAGAAGCTCGTAGATGATGCTGTACAGACGGATCTCCACGTTCTCCCGCTTGGCAAGTTCGTTGACCCCCGGATTCACCCGGACGTGGAAGCCCACCACGATGGCGCCGGAGGAGGCGGCAAGCAGGACATCGTTTTCCGTGATGGCGCCGATTCCGGAGTGAAGCACTTCCACGCTGATCTTGTCGGAAGGCAGTTTCTTCAGGGATTCCACGATGGCTTCCGTGGAGCCGCACACATCTCCCTTCACCACGACCTTGAGGCTGGGCTTGGAGGCGTTTTCCGAATCGGCGAACAGGGCTTCCAGACTGCTGCCCGTATTCCCCGCCTTCCCGGCAAGAGTCTCCTCCCGCCTGCTGGCGCTGCGTTCTTCCGCAAGGGCTTTCGCCTCTTTTTCGCTGCGGCAGACTTCCAGCTTGCATCCGGCTTCCGGGATCCCGCTCAAGCCCACGATCTTCACGGGCATGCTGGCGGTGGCCTGCTTGAGCCGCGCGCCGGTATGGTCGATGATGTTCTTGATCTTTCCGTAATACTCTCCGCAGATGACCGGATCCCCCAGATGGATGGTGCCGTTTTCCACGATCACGTTGGCGGTGGGGCCGCATCCGGCTTCCAGCTGGGATTCCAGCACGAAGGCCGTGCCGGGCCGTTTGGGATTGGTCTTGAGTTCCAGCATCTCCGCTTCCAGCAGGATCCGTTCCAGAAGATCGTCGATCCCCTGTCCCGTCTTGGCGGAAACCTTCACCACGCCGATGTTGCCGCCCCAGTCTTCCGGAGTGAGCCCGTTCTGCTGCATGTGCAGAAGGACCTTGTCCGCTTTGGCGTCGGGCAGGTCGATCTTGTTGATGGCGATGATGATGGGCACGTTGGCGGCTCTGGCATGGTTGAGGGCCTCGATGGTCTGAGGCATGAACCCGTCGTCTGCGGCCACCACAAGCACCACGATGTCCGTGACGTTGGCGCCCCGCAGACGCATGGCGGTGAAGGCTTCGTGACCGGGAGTATCCACGAAGGTGATGGCCTTTTTGCCGCACCGGGCAATGGAGGCGCCGATGTTCTGGGTGATCCCGCCCGCTTCACCTGCCGCGACATTGGTCTTGCGGATGGCGTCCTGCAGAGAGGTCTTGCCGTGGTCCACATGCCCCATGAAGGTCACGATGGGCTGACGGGGAACGAGATCTTTTTCATCGTCCACGAACTCCCCTTTGGCGGAAAGGACCTTTTCCGCTTCCTCCTCCTTGTGTTCGGCAAGGTCCCGCTTGTCCACGGAAAGCACTTTGCCGAACTCGGCAACCACTTTGGAGGCTATATCCGTATCCAGCGTCTGGTTGATGCTGGCAAGCACGTTCATCATCATGAGTTTGGTGATCACCGCATTGGGTTTCTCCCCCAGCGCTTCCGCAAGGGCTTTCACCGTGACGGGAGGCTTCACATGCACTTCATTGGCGGACGCGGAAGAATCCTTGCCCCCCGCGCCCTCTTTTCCCGTTTTCTTTCCCGCATCCTTGCCGCCCTTTTTCCGGGCGTTCATGAGTTCGTCGAAGTGGGAGGTGACAAGCTCCACCAGATCGGCGGGGATCACGCTGGAACCGCTGGAGGCATCGAACCCCTGTTCCGTCAGCTCGCGGACGATCTCCTTCACGGAGATGCCGTATTTGTCTGCAAGTGTTTTGACCTTTACGCTTTTCGTTCCCATTTCTTCCTTTCCGCAATTCCAGAAGCGCGATTCCCGGTTCCCCGGGAGCAGCGGAATCTTATTGCCTGCGCCGTGCAAAGCGCGATTGTTGTTTTCTTCCGCGTCCGGAGTTTGTTATTCCCCTTGAGGCGCATCCTGTTTTCTGGCGCGGGCAATGGCCACCACGGAAGGATCGTCCAGCCCTTTCAACGCGGCGATGTCGTTCATATCCGCGGCGCGCAGTCCGTCCAGAGTGAGATACCCGTTGTTCACCAGAATTTCGGCGGCTCCTTCGGAGATCCCCACGGCAGCGGCGAGGCTGGAAATGACCTGCCGTTTCTTCTCCTCGAAGGTCTCATGCTGTTCCGCATCGTCGATGATGAACTTGATGGCCCAGCCCACCAGTCTCTGGGCAAGGCGCACGTTTTGAGCCTTTTTTCCGAAAGCCAGCGGGGAATTTTCGTTCTTGAGGTGGATGAAAAGGGTGTGACTTTCCTCGTCCACTTCGATGGCCTCCAGCTGGGCGGGATGCAGGGCATTGGTGACGTAGGCGGTAATGTCCTCTTCGTACCGGATGATGTCCACATGCTCGTTGCCCAGTTCCCCGGTGATGTTCCGCACCCGGATCCCCCGCATGCCCACGCAGGCGCCCACGGGGTCCACCCGGGGGTCGTTGCTCTTCACGGCGATCTTGGTGCGGGAACCCGCATCCCGGGCAAGGCCCACGATCTCCACGATGCCGTCATGGATCTCGGAAATTTCCCGTTCGAAAAGTTTCCGCACGAAATTGGGGTTGGAGCGGGAAAGGATGAGGCTGGGTCCGGAAGTTTCCGTATCCACCTTCACCAGAAGGGCATTGATCCTTTCCCCGATGGTGTACTGCTCTCCGGGGACCTTGTCTTTCCCCGCAAGGATCCCTTCGGACTTCTGAAGGTCCACGATGATGGCCCCTTCATGGATGCGTTTGACCACGCCGCTCAGGATCTCGCCTTCCTTGTCCCGGAACTCCACCTGCACCACGGATTTTTCCGCATCCCGCAGCTGCTGGAGGATCGCCTGACGGGCGGTCTGGGCGGCTACGCGGCCGAAATTCCGGGGGGTGACTTCCACGTCGATCACGTCTCCCACCTTGGCGTCGGGGACACTTTTCTGCGCTTCGGAAAGCAGGATCTGATCGTTGTTGGGGAAGGACTCCACCACTTCCAGCTTCGCCCAGGCCTGCAGTTCCCCTGTGGCACGGTCCAGCTTCACGGAAAGGCTGGATGCCGGATGAATGGCCTTTCTGGACGCGCTGAGAATGGCTTTCTCCACGGCCGCCACCAGCTGTTCCTTGCTGATTCCGCGCTCCTGTTCGATGTATTCGAGTGTCGCAAGCAGTTCACTGTTCATCTTTCTTCTCCCTGTCCTTGGGGGTGAGTGTTTTTTCCCTGCAATATCCCGTCATTACAGTAGAAAACACCGTCTCCGTTTCAGCTTTCCCAAAACGCTGAAACAGCACTCGGTGACTTTTTAACCTGAACAATATACACCGCCCCCGGATTTCTTCAAGTTTTTTTCTCTTCTTTTTTATATATTTTTTAAAAAAACGCGGCTTTTCGGAAGAAATGTTCCTTTTCAGGAATCCAGCGGAAAGGAAACCTCTCCGATATCCTGATGGCCGGTAAGAAGCATGACGAGCCTGTCCAGCCCCAGAGCCGCGCCGGCGCTGGGGGGGATCCCGTAGTCGATGCTTTCCAGAAAAGCCTCCGGGGCCGGATACTTGCGCAAGCCCATCCTTTCCCTTGTCCGGGAAAAGGAGATAAGACGCTCCCGCTGGATCACGGGATCGACGAGTTCGCCGTAGGCGTTGGCAAGCTCCAGCCCGCCTCCGTACAGCTCCCATCGCTCCACCAGCGTGGGATCCTCCTTCTTGGGCCGGGCAAAGGCGCCGAAACGCACCGGATAATCCAGAAGCACGCACAGACGTTCCTGCGGCAGGTTCGGCTCCACCTTTTCCACGAGGATCTGTTCGAACAAGGCTTCCTCCCTTGCACAGGCATCCGCATCGGAATTTGCGAAACACCGGAAGGCCTCCCGCACGGAGAGACACTCGAAACGGTCCAGAAGGATCTCCTTTCCCGCAAAGGAGATCTTCTCCTCCCCATGGAGATCCAGCGCCGCCTGCCGGATGAAGGAAAAGGTGTGATCCAGAAGCTGCATATAGTCGGAATGGGCTTCATAGTACTCCAGCATGAAAAACTCGCTTCTGTGACGGCGCCCGTTCTCCCCTTCCCGGAAACAGGGCCCGATCTGGTAGATCCGCTCCATTCCCGCGGCAAGGAGCCGTTTCATCTGCAGTTCCGGGCTGGTCCGCAGGAAGAAATTCCCGGCGGAGGGGGCTTCGATATACTCCTCCGCGGCGGGAGCAAGGATCCCGCAGGGCGTATCCACTTCCCAGTAGCCCATGCCGTCCAGAGAACGGCGCACGGAAGCAAAGATCTCTTTTCTCTGCTTCAGCACGGGGATGAGGGAGCGCAGTCTTGCCACGCTTTCCGGCATGATTTTCCGTTCCATATTTTTCCTCCTGCACCGTAAAAAAGAAAAACAGGGAGGGCCCCCGGAAAGGGTCTTCCCTGTCTTCGACGGTGAAATGAAATTTCAGCCCTTGCTCACGCGCTCCGCATAGAGCCCGGTACGGGTATCCACTTTCACC
Organism: Lentisphaeria bacterium; assembly: GCA_017613255.1. Classification (GTDB taxonomy): domain Bacteria; phylum Verrucomicrobiota; class Lentisphaeria; order Victivallales; family UBA1829; genus RGIG5327. The sequence goes on along the minus strand of JAGAEF010000305.1, from coordinate 2,814 downwards.
AGGTCGCCCTGATTGATGAAGAGGGGGACCATGAGTTCGTAGCCGTTGTCCAGCTTGGCGGGTTTCTGCACGTTGGTACTGGCGGTGTCGCCCCTTGCCCCGGGTTCGGTTTCCGCAACGGTGCGGGTGATGAAGGTGGGCAGCGTGATATCGATGGGCTTGCCGTTGAAGAAGAGGATGGTGCAGGTCATGTCGTCGATGAGGAAATAGGTCTTCTGCCCCAGCTGTTCGGCGGAAATCTGCACTTCCTCGAAGGTTTCCGAATCGCTGAACACATAGTTGGTGCCGTCGTTGTAGGAGTAGAACATCTCCTTTTCCTCCACGTCGGGCACATCCACCTTGTCCACGGGGCGGAAGGTGCGGTCCATGGAGCTTCCCGTGATCATGTTTTTGAGTCTGCAGCGGTAAAGCGCGGTGCCTTTGCCCGGTTTGCAGAATTCGAAGTCCGTGATCACATAGGGATCACCGTCGATCTGGATCTTGAGTCCTTTTTTGAGATCAGCTGCTGAGTACATAGTTTCTCCGTTGCTTTGGTTGAAATAAGTGTGTCGTAAAATATTGACCCATTAATGTACACCGTTTTTTCCAAAATGCAAGTCCCGGGCCGTTTTCGGGGAAACGAAGAGGCGGCGGCAGGAAAGAAAAAGGCCCGGCATATCCGCCGGACCAAAAAAACATTCCTTTCCTCCCGGAGGGGGAAACTTACTCTCCGCTTCTCCTGCGGCCGCCCCGGGCCCCGCCTCTTCTGCGGGGCCGGCTTTTTTCGCTCTCTCCGGCGGAATCACTCTTCCCCTCCCGGAGGACCCGGAATCCCACGTTGGCATATCCCCGGTCCGGATCCCTGGTGACGCCTCCTGCTTCCGTACGGCACTCCGTGCGGCGGCTGTCCCACGCGCCGCCCTTCACCGCCTTCCCGCCGTTCGTCCCGGTGGAAGTCCACTCCCAGACATTGCCCCACATATCCACCGCGCCGCAGGCGGAAAGGGTTTTCCTGTACCTGTCCACGGGGGTGGTTCCCTCCTGCTCGCCGCAGTTGAAGTCGGCATCCTTGGGCATGTGTCCGGCGGCGGCCTCCCATTCAGCCTCGGTGGGGAGGCGGTAGACCGCACGGCCCTCTGCCTTCCCCGTCAGGTATTTGCAGTAGGCAAGGGCATCGTCATGGGTAACGTTCACCACAGGGTGCTTCGCCTTTCCCTCGGGCATTCTTCCGTTCTTCCAGTCCCGGGGAGCTTTCCTTCCGGTGGCGGCAAGGAATTTCGCATATTCCTCATTGGTCACGGGGGCGTAGCCTATGGAAACGTTCCGGCCCGTGCCCAGAAGCTGCTGGAAGCCATCGGAACTGCGGTCCCGCATACCGGGGCGCATCCGCTGGTCGGTGAAGCGTTTCATGGTGTTTTCGATTCTCTGTTCCCGGTCCCGGAGCATCTCGTCCACGATGTTCTGCATCTCCTCCACCTTGGATTTGTCCCGGGCGGTGCGCTTGAGATCGTCGAGTTTGGCCTTTTTCCTTGCGACGACGGCATCATAGTTGCGTTCCACCTGTTTTTTCAGCGCGGCGCGGTTTTTTTCGCTGGGATCCCTGCGGTAAGCGGCAATCAATCTTTTTGTTTCCTCGTTGAGTTGAGGGCGCTCCTTTTCGACGGTGGTGCTGTATTTGTGCAGTTTGGCTTCCGGATTGACGCGGCGGCGGGCTTGCGCAAAAGAGGTCTGGATCCCTGCAAGAATGACGCCTGCGGCAACGGCAAAATAAATGCTTCTCATGATTTTTCTCCTTGTTTTCCTTCTTCTCTTCCTATTCCGATATTTCTCCGACAGGGGACCGTTTTTACCCGTGTCCGCTTTCCTTGCCGGAGCCTCTGACCCGTAAGAACGCGGAACAGGAAAACAATCTACACGGTTTTTCCAAAAAAACGAAAAATTATCCGAAAAAGGCTTTTTCTGCCGGAAATGGTGTGTGACGGATTGTTCAGTCTTCGGACTCACGCCGGCTTTCACTGCGGCGGCGCTGCCCGTTGCCGCGCCCCTGCTGACTGTTGGAACTGTTCTGACGGCGGCGGTATTGTCCTTGTCCGTTCTGCCCGCCGCGGTTCTGCCGATTGTATGAACCGTTCTGCCGGTTGCCGCTTTCCCCGCCGTTCTGACGACGGCGATACTGCTGCCGGGAACGGCCTTGTCCGTTCTGCCCGCCGCGGTTCTGCCGATCGCCGCTCTCCCCGCCGTTTTGCTGACGGCGGTACTGCTCCCGATTCAGCGTGCCGCGATCCTGACCGGACTCCCGCGGCTGGGACGGCTTGAGATCGGAGGTCAGATGGAACTCTGCCAGCGGCTTGTATCCCGCCGCCTTCATCAGAACGTCCCAATTCGCCGGAAGTTCGATCTTCACCGTCGCGGTCCCGCCGCCGGGCATGGTCTGGATCTTGTTCCGGGCCGCGTCCCCGGTGATCAGGAAAGCGGTCATTCCGGGAGCCATCACCGGGACCGTCAACTGCTCGTCGTCGGGGAAATCCCGCCACGGCGCGGTGGGCGTTTTTTCGGCTTTTTCCGTGCGGCGGATGTAACCGGAAAACTGCTGTATATTGTGGTCGCTGTTCTCCTTGGCGCTGCCCGGAGCCGCATAGTATTTCGCATAGACCCGTTCCCGGACCGGGCGGCGGGAAAGTTTTACCAGCTGCGCTTCCAAATCGTCCACCGTCTTGTATTTTTTTGCGAGGATCGCCGCCACCGGTTCGGTCATGAGCACGGTACGTTCGACGAACTGCTTGCCGCTTCCGAGGGCGAACTGTCCCCGTTCCGTGATGTCCCAGGCCATCAGTT
>JAGAEF010000304.1 GCA_017613255.1 Lentisphaeria bacterium | reverse complement strand
GCCGAAGATTTCGGGCGGGATGGTGGTCTTGCCGCAGGAGGCGATCAGCAATGTTTCGATATATGTCCGGTCCAGCAGTTCGGAACTGTTCCCCGCAATGGAGTTGTCCACCGCGTCCCGGATTTTCTCCCTGACCGGGGACGGCATGAGCTTTCCCGCCAGCTGAGCGCCCAGCATGGCGGCCATGACCATCTCATCGTCCATGAAGGGGACTTTCAGCTCCCAGCAGGGATTGGTGAGAAAATACCCGTTGTTTTCCTGCGAAAAGGAGATGGGGGCGTCGAAATCCTTCCGGAGCGTATCCAGATCCCGCATGAAGGTGCGTTCCGAGCAGGCCATATTGAGATTTTCATCCAGATCCAATTTCCGGAGCATGCGCGTGAAGGTTGCGGCGTTGGGATAGTTGTTTTTCCGCAGTTCCGCCACAAAACGGATCAGGCGAAGCAGCTGTTTTTTGCTCATGGGCATGGGGGCAGCCTCCTGTTTTCGCGGTAATATAATGCCATATCGTGCAATGTCAAACACGATAAGAAAAAATATCAGACCTTTCCGCGGATCTCCGAAATCAGCCGTACCGCAAAAATGTTTCCGGCGGCAGCGGGTTCTTCGGAAAATCATGAAAAACACGGCCAAAACACGCTCCCATGACGGAAAATGGCGTACCTGTTCCCTTATATTACGGACATCGGCAACCACAAAGGAGGACACGATGGAAACACTGGAAACCCGCATGCGTCACTTTCAAACCCACAACAAGGGCAACGGCTCCCTGCAGTCGCTCACTTTCTGGGGAGACAGAACCAATTTCAAGCTCCTGAACTCCTTCCGAGCCTCCCTGTACGAGATCTGCAAAAAGTACATGGAGATCAACTGCGAGGAAAAGTATTTCCGGGGGAAGATGGAAGAAAACGGGCAGAACGACTTTGAGTACAATCCGACCAAGTGGAGGATCGTCTGTTCCTACGAGGAGGTCGTGGAACGGGCCCGGCAGCTGCACCGGGTGTTCGAACTGATCGCGTCCACCGATCCGGAACTGGGCAAACTGGTGAAGCCCTTCCCGAAATTCGTCATTTCCGGAGCCATGTGGCAGGAAAAACTGGAAAAGTTCCAGAAAAAGGAAGTTACTTCAGGGGAGAGAACGAATGCATATTTCTGCGATGTGGTCACCTGCTGCAAATCCCTCCGTCCGCTGTACGATTATCTCCGGGATAACGGGGAGTTCGAACAGGAGCTCGAAGCCGTCACCTTCGGATTCTACCGCCGGGATATGGAACAGTACCGGAAAGATACCGAAAATGACGGATTTTGACCGGGAAAACAGTCCTATGACATAAAATGGCAGAGGGCGGAAGGTATTTTGTTTCCCGGAAAAACCCATCGGAGCGGAATTTTTCCCAATATACGCAAAGCACCGAATCAAAAACAGCACAAATGAAAGGAAGGATCATGACGGAAAAGGAGAAAAACATCCTCAATCAGGAACTCTGGGCACTGGTTTCTCTGGTGTTCGACGCTTCGAAACACGACTTCGAGATCATGGAGAAAATGATCAAATGCACCATGCAGGAGGACGTCGACGAGATGACGCCGGGCAAACGCAAGATCGTCGAGGAGCTCCTCCTTCAATGGCGTTTCATGAAAGAGCTTCACGAGGATCTTTCCCGGATCGCTTCCAGGCTCGGAAAGTCCGAAATCGTGCCGGAGGTCCCGAAACTGGTCATCGACGACGCTCTGTGGGAAATCGGCAAGTCCGGGGCCTCCGACGCCCTTTATGAGGCCATGGACAAAATGAGCGATTTTCAATCCGCCGTTCAGGACTGCGCGTTCAAACTTCAGGAGGTGTGCGCATGAATTTCTTCGTACCCATGCGGAATCGGAACAAACTTTGGAAATGCCCCGAATGCGGGACCGAAAAATGGGAACGTCATTTCCCGATCATCTACACGTGTTTCCCCCTGTTCGGATTCGGGGGAAAGCCGCCCCGCTGCCCGAAATGCGGCGCCGAAATGATCGAAGTGAAAATCTACTACTGAAAGGAAGAAAAATGAACGATTTCGAAGATTTCGTGGATTGTCTTTCCGATGCGACCAAACAACTGTTCAGCGACATCGAGGATGCGTGGACCGAACTCAAGGAGGATCTGCATGAAACCGTGACCGTCAGGTATCTGCGCCCCGGCGGCGTGGCATACTGCCGTGCGGCGGGCAAAAAGTATTACGGCATCCTCACGGGTACGCAGATCGTTTCGCTGGATAAGGAAAAGGAACCCGCATACATGGATCTGAAAGATTTTCTGGAAATGCACGGTGCGGAGAAAATCAAGGTCGCGGGAAAGAACCGGATCGCCATCGGCTCGCACGAGGTGGACTACACCGCCCGGATGGCCGTGGAAGAGGAGAAATTCCCCTCCACGAAGACCTTTGTCCTGAAATGTCTCGGCGTGGCGGATTCCTCCAGCGTGGACGAGTCTCTGGAAAGGAAGTTCGGCTCCTTCGCGTGGCTGACTTACGATCTGCCGGAAGATGCCGCTGAAGAAGACGGCGCGGAAGCAAATGGAGAAGAAACGGCGGAATGAACTTTCTCTGGTCACACCTGTTTCCCGCCGCAAAAAGGCCCGCCGCCGGGCAGGTTCGGCGCAAGGTTCAGTCTCCGCCCGCAGGGGCGGACTGGCTGGCGCTGACGAACTCTCCCCCCGACCGGCCCCGCACGGTGTATGATCCGACCGACAAGGCGCTGATCTTGAAGAAGACCGATGTGCTGGCGCACGGCGGCGAAGGCGTGATCTACCGTTTTACGAAAAATCCCGCCTTCCTCATCAAGGTCTGCAAGGACGATACTCTGCGTGATGCCCGGAAGCTCGCCGCCTTCCGGGACCGCCTCAACGCCATGCTGGCGCTGGAAGAATGCCGCAACGCACCGTTCCTTGCGTGGCCGCTGATGCCGGTTTTCGATGAGAGAAAAAACGTCATCGGCTTCGTGATGCGGAAGACCTCCGGCCGGACGCTGCGGGCCTTGTATG
>JAGAEF010000303.1 GCA_017613255.1 Lentisphaeria bacterium | reverse complement strand
TCCCCGCCGCCCCTGCCTATTCGGCCTATTGCGGCCTATAAGGCCTATTCCCCAGTCCCGGCTGGAGCACCCGCCGTGTTTTTTCGCTCTGCGTTCCCCCCGGCCTATCGGCCCTTCGCCGTCCCGGAGACAAAATATCCCGGAATAACTGGAAAAAAGTTTTGTTTTCGGAAAAAAGCATGATATAGTATGGCGGAAAGTTGTTTCATACAGTCGGAAACCCGGTCAGAAAAGGAAAAAAAATGAAAAAGACCCTCATTCTTTCGGCGCTTCTTTGTGCCGCAGCGGGAATGTTTTTCCCCTGCAAAGGAGCGGAATTCGCCCTCACGAAAGACGGAAAAAGCGCCTGCGTCATCGTCGCCCCGGATCCCGGAACCAAGGTAAGCGATTTTGCCGCAAAGGAGCTTTCCGACTTTCTGGGCAAGATCTCCAACGGGGAAAAACCCGCCGTCGTCAAGGGGAAGAACGCCACAAACCTCTATCCTGTCATCCTGAAGGTGGATGAGAAAGCGGCCGCCTCCCCGGAAGGGTACATCATCGACGCGGGAGAAAAGGGGCTCGTCATCACCTCCCGGCATCCCCGGGGGATCCTGTACGGCGTATTCGCGCTTCTCAAGGAAAGTACCGGGATCCGCTGGGTCTTCCCCGGCGCGGACGGAGAATATTTCAAGGTCCAGCCCACCATCAAGGTCAAAAGCGGCGTCAGGAAAGGGGAGCCCTCCTTCTCCTACCGGGGACTTTCCTTTCATGCCATGGGGGTCACCAGTCTCGTGAAAGATACCCGGGACTGGATGGTGCGCAACGGCCTTCAGCTCCACGCCTACCCCTTCCAGCTGAACGGGAAGCACAAAGCCCTCACCCAAATCCTGGAGGAACGGGGTGCGTACTATGAGGACAATCCCGGCTTCACCAATCTCTTCACCGGCGCCACCTACAGTCAGGGCGACAAGATCATGGCGGAGTGGTTCAAGACCGACAAGGAGCTCTTCCCCCTCATCAACGGCAAACGCGTCTGCCTGAAGGGGCAGGCCTATCAGCCCTGTACCAGCAATCCGGAAACCATCCGGCGTTCTGTGGAAGGGCTCATCAACTTCTGCATCAAGCCCATGGGAAAGAGAGAGGGCGTCATCCAGATCTACGACAACGACGGGACCGGCTGGTGCCAGTGCGAAAACTGCCGGAAACAGGACAGCGAATACGACAGGAAGATGAACTATGTTTCCGACCGTTTCTGGAGATATTTCCTTGCGGTAAGTCAGAAGGCGCTGGAAAAATATCCCGACGCGAAGATCAACGGCATGGCGTACCAGAACTTCGAAGCGCCCCCCTCCTTCCAGATCGACAAGCGTTTCGGCGCCACCTTGAGCTTCAACCGGGTCTGCTACCGGCACAGGATCGACGATCCCGACTGTCTCCTCAACCCCAAATTCCTGAACTTCTACAAGGGCTGGAAGAAACAGGGGATCTATCTCATCGGCCGGGAGGAGATGGCTCCCGCGGGCAACCATTTCCAGCCGGTGGGACCCAACTATGTATACCTGCTCAAATTCTACAGGAAAATGGGGCTTTCCGGAAACTTCATAGCCATTGCTCCGCCCGACGGGGCCTACGGCAAGCGCTTCCAGCACGCCAAAAAGCAGTGGAGAGGCATGTGGCAGGCCATGTATCTGCACGCCATTTTCACCTGGAACATCCATGCGGATTACGAAAAGGAGTGGGAGGAGATGAACTCCCTCTTCTACGGCAAAGGCTGGGAAGGGGGCATGAGGGAATTTTACAAACGGCTCTGGGAGGCAGCTTCCACCACCCCCGGCTGCTTCGGCCACGGATTTTCCGCCCCGCTGGGCCGGTGTCTGGATAAACCCCTTTCTCAGGAAAATCTGAACAGGTGCCTTGCCTCCGCTCTCAAAGCGGCCTCAAAGGATCCCGATCCCCGGGCGCTGGCCCATGTGAAATACGATGCGCAGCTTTTCAAGGACACCTGGGAATATCAGAGAAAGAACTATCTGGCGACCTACCGGGAACTGCGGGCCTACGAAAAGACCGCGCCTATCGTCATCGACGGGAAGCTGGATGAAAAGGACTGGAAGAACGCCGACATCATCACCAACTTCAAGACCACGCGCAACGTGGGGGAACCGGCAAAATTCCAGACCTATGCAAGGGTGGTCTACGAGCCGGAATACCTCTATTTTGCCGCGGAAATGGCGGAACCGGAGATGGACAGGATCCAGACCTCCATCACCAAACGGGACGGCCCGGTATGGGAGGACAATACCGTCGAACTCTTCCTCACCCATCCGGATCTGGGGGCGACCTTCTTCCATTTCATCTTCAATGCCGACGGCGTGGTCTATGACCGGAAAGTTGCCCCCGGCATGAAGCCGGACGCCTCCTTCAACTCTTCTCTGGAGGTGAAAACCCGCAAAGAGGCCGACCGCTGGGTGCTGGAAGCAAAGATCCCCACCGCCGAACTGGGAGAAAAGTGCTTCACCGGACAGAGCTGGAAAATGAACGTCATGCGGGCAAGAAAACTCAAGGATTCCGGCGGGGAAGGCTCCACTCTTTCCGGAGGCGCCCCCTTCGATACGGGGACCTTCCTTTCCGTGGCCTTTGCGGGGAAACGCACCGCCACCATCATGTCGGAGGGCGAATCCCGGCAATGGGCCAACGGCTCCCTCAACGAGCCCGCCGCAAAGATCCCAAGCTGGATGAGGGATGTGAACATCGAAAACAACGTTCTGCCCTCCTCCTGGGGCTTCAAGCACCTGAAAAAGAAGGAGGATGCCCTTGTGGCCTGGAGAAAGTTCCCGGAAGGGGACAACTATTATGTGCATGTGAAGAACAGCGCCATGATGAACGATCTTGTCTCCAAAGCGGAAAACTACCGGGTCAATTTCCGGTACCGGGGCAAGGGGGATCTCATGTTCTACGTTCTTCGGTATAAGAAAAAAGGCGGGAATCTTCCCTCCAAGATCGTCTGCAGACTGAAAGCGGACACCGACAAATGGACCTATGGAAAATTCGATTTCCCCAAGGCGGGCGAACCCAAAGAGGAACGGCAGGTCTTCGGGATCTGGGTCTACGGCGAAGCGGACTTCGATGAAGTCTATCTTGCCCCCGTGAACAAGTAGAAGCCCCGGCCCCGGCTGGAAGCGTGGGCCGTGTTTTTTGCCCTGCGTTCCCAGCCGCCCCTGCCTATTCGGCCTATCCTGCCTATAAGGCCTATTCCCCGGCCCCGGCTGGAAGCGTGGGCCGTGTTTTTTGCCCTGCGTTCCCAGCCGCCCCTGCCTATTCGGCCTATGGGGCCTATCCGGCCTATTCCCCAGCCCTGGCTGGAAGCGTGGGCCGTGTTTTTTCGCTCTGCGTTCCCAGCCGCCCTGCCTTTCATCCCCCACAAAAAAGCATTTCCCGCTTTACTTTTCACGCATTTTTGTTATCAGACCGGAACCGGGAAGCGATCACGCTCTTCACCGGACACCTTTTGTCCGCCCGCAGAGGATACCGTAAAAGAAAGGGGGACCGATCTGCAGAAAAAATTGGCACTGAAATTGCTTGAGTATTCCGCACTATGACACAATCTGTCGTACCAGGGCATGTAAGGTTAAGGGAAAAATGTGTAAAAATGAAAAAAGGAGTTGAGATTTTGCCGAATGTCCCGTATTTATTGGTGAAGGCAGGAAAGAAAACGCGGTCGGAATTTGAAAGGGAGCGGTGTGAAATCGAACAGCGCGGCAAATGTTCCTTCGGGAAGAAGAGGAGGATGAAAAAAAATGAGTGAAACAGAGTGTTCGCTTGCCGTGTTGTATGACAGCATGCGCACCATGAACCGGATCTGCTGGCAGGGGAGTTTGCCGCCGTGCATGCTGAGGATGAGTTTCCGCCTCTCTCCGAGGACGGGGGCCTATGCGCAGGATCGCGGGGGCGGGGATTTCCGGATCGTATTCAATGCCGTGCACGCCCGTTATCAGGATGATTCCGTGTTCCTCCAGATCATGGCCCACGAAATGATCCATTTGTGGCAGTATTCTTTGGGGAGAAAGGGCGGTCACGGGCGGGATTTTTGCAACGAACAGATCCGGCTGGGGTTGATCCAGGGAAGAGAGATCCCGCAGGATTCGCCCATGGGATATGTATTGTTTCTTCATCGTTTGAAAGAGCTTCATCCTGCGGAAGCGGCGCGGAAAATTGCCGCGGATCCCGCTCACGGCAGGACGGAAATAAACTATTTTTATCGGGTCTGCAAAGGCCCCAACCCATTCAGAGGAGGATAAATCATGCCGTTGAGAAAAGCCGTAAAGGAAAACCGTTATGAAGTGGCGCAGTTTCTCGTGGAAAGCGGGATGGGCCCGGATCCGGAAAAGGATGCGGATCTGCTTGTCGCCGCGCTGGAAAACCAATCCATGCCCATGCTCAAACTGCTTCTCCCGTTCTTCGATCTCAACCGTCCCGTTTTCAACGGGCGCACGCCGCTATTTTTCGTGCGGTCCAAAGAGGCGGCGGAAACCCTGATCCGGAGCGGGGCGAAACCGGACTGTGCCGACGGCAACGGAGCTTTCCCCTATCAGGCGGTGACCGATCCGGAAACCGCCGAATACCTGAAGGAACGCTATTTCGAACTTCACCCCGTCCTGGAGTTTCCGCCCGCACCACAGGAGGAAGATCTCCGGGAAACGGACTGGTCGGAACGGTTCATGACCAGGCGCGTCTCCATTGCCGATCTCGTTCCGGTGGACTGCGACAAGGCCACGGGCAAGTTCCGGATCCAGTTCGAGGACCGTGATTTCGATACTTCGGAGCGTTTCATTACCAGTTTCGCCAGAAAACTCAAGTTTTCCGCCAATATCTTCAACTATTTTTCCGCGGAAGAGGTCTTCACGAGGGTGCAGGAACGCAATCCGGATACGGCCTTCAAGGTGACCTTCGACCGGAGGGACGGAGAGGTCCTGGGCGTGGTGGACGAAAACAAGAAGATCCTGCCCGCGGAGATCGCCTGCAACGTCTTTGCCGCCGATCCGAGGGTCCTTTCCATCCGGTATTCCAAAGGGGTGTGGGAGGCGGAATTCCTGCTGAACGAGACCTTCACGATCCGCAACGACAGCGAATACGCCAGAAAGATCCTTGTCCACTATCCCGTGGACGGGGTGAGCATGCCCTGCGTCTATCTTTGCGTGCTCCGGCAGGTCTGTTCCAACGGCGCCGTGGCAATGGTTCCCGGCTTCCGCACGGATATCGAGATCAACGACGAATCCGGCACCCACCTTTCCCGGCTCCTGCGCTCCTACAACAACGAAAACGGCTTCATGGCGCTGGAAAGCCGTCTCCAGACGGCGCAGGATACCCTTGCCTCCGTCAACGAGCTTTTGAGAATCGAAAATCTGATCAGTACGCAGGTCACGGACCCGGCTGCGGTTTCCCAGCTGACCACAAGGCTGGAGGAGATGGCGGGAGATCCCTGCGCCCGTTACGAAACCACCTCGCTGAGCAATATCGCTTCGAAAAAGCGTCCTCTCATTCCCGTGGACTGTTCGGTGAACGATCTTTTCAACTTCTGTTCCGAACTGACCACCCACCACGACAACATCCTTGCCAAAGTGGACGCCTTCAACGGCGCGCTGGGCAGTATGCTCGCCCAGGAGTTCGATCTGGAGGAAATGTATCACAACCGCCGCAATTCCAAAGCGTTCCATCTGGACGACCTGGATCTTACCGACAGGGTCTACCGGGGCAGCGCCGAACGCAGACACAACACGGTGTTCCGGGCATGAGCAGCTTCATCTTCGAAGAACGGCCCTATCAGACCGAAGCGGTTTCCCAGGTCCTCAAGGAGTTCGAAAACGGCAGGGAGTCGGTGCTTCTGGAGTCTCCGGTGGGGTCGGGAAAGACCATCATGGGACTTTTGGTCATCCGGGAGCTTCAGGAACGCTCCGGAGGCAAACTGCGGGTGAGCTGGGTGGCCTCCCGCAGGCACATCCTCCAGCAGACCGCGCGGATCAACGAAAGTTTCTTCCACTGCCGCCTCAATCTGGTCTCCGTCTTTGCCTCCAACCCGCCCAAGGCGGATCTGGTGGTGCTGGACGAAGCCCATCACGAGGCCACCCAGAGCTGTCTTGCCATGTACGAAAGCACCGGGAACGCCCGCACGCTGGGTCTTTCCGCCACTCCTCTGCGGACCGACAGGATGCGTCTCTCCTTCCAGACCAGCGTGCGCTGCTGCGGGATCCAGAAACTCATCCACATGGGGATCCTTTCGCCCTATCACTCCTGCAAACTGCCGGAATGGAACGTGGAGCTTGCCGCGAAAGTCTTCTGCGAAAACCCGGAACGCTGGGGGAAGTCCCTCGTCTTCTTCCAGACCATCCGGGAGTGCCGGGCGTTTCAGCAGCTCCTTGCCGCGCAGGGCATAGGCTGTGAGGTCATCACCGCCCAGAGCAACCGGGATTCCCAGCTGGACGCCTTCATTGCCGGAGACGTGCAGGCAGTCGCCAACGTTTCCGTGCTGAGCGAAGGGTTCGACCTGCCGGAACTGCAAAGCATTTTCCTGCGGGACGCTTCCAGACTGCCCACCATCCAGATGGCGGGCAGAGGCCTGCGCCGGGACCCGGGGAAAACCCACTGCAATCTTGTCCAGAGCGCCACTTCCCCTTACCCCGTGGAACGCATCGCTTCTCCGCAGGAAAGTTTCCGCTACATGAAAAACAAATGGCTGAGCTGTTCGGGAAACACCAGAATCATTCTGGAAACGCTGGAGGAAAGTCTCAGGCTTCTCGCGGAAAGAAAAACGGTTCTGCCCGTATACCTTACTTCGGGAAGGCATGTGAAGGAAATTTCCCTGAAATCCCTTTCCCCCTTTTCACGCAGTTCGCTTTCGAATCTGTTCAACATTACGGGAGGCAAGTAAAAATGAAAGACGCCGAAATCGCTGCCCGCATGGCAGAATTCTCCAAACTGTTTTCAGACGTTCCCGACGATGTCCTGATGCGTTTTGCCAACAGAAACTCGCTTCAGTGCACCGTGTTCGACCGCTACGCCATTCTGCGTGCATTGGCAATCAAGCCCAATACGGGACGGGAACAGCTGAAGGCCTTTCTGTGCGGATCCGTGCCCGATATCCTGCGGAGGACGCCCGCCTGGGGCAATTATTCCACCTTGAAAAGCCGTTATGAAAAGCATATTTCCTGCGGGGGATTCTGTTTGTTCGATCCTCCGCTTCCCGAAATAAACCCCACCTGCGACCGGGAATTCGTGAAAAACGCGCAGGAGGTGGCAAAACGGGACCGGGAACTCTTGAAAAAACTCCAGCAGAACGATGAAGTGCTCCTGCGCCGGGACATTCTGGAGGAGGCCGAATTCAATACCGCCTGCGGAGATTCCGAATCCGCCCGTGCGGAAGCCGCCTTCCGGGACGGCGTGGTGAAAGCCAAGCTTGCCGAACTGGAACACTATGTGAAGGAACAGATGGAGGCGCTGCGGAAAGAAAATCTCCTTTATCTGGAATCTCTCCGGCAGGAAATTCTAGGCGGGATCGCTTTCTTCCGGAAGGAGGAAAAACAAATTCCCCCAACGCCTTCTTCGTCACAGGAAGATGCCCGGTGAAAGCTCCCCGCCCGGCAGCCCCCGTGCCTATTGGGCCTATCCGGCCTATTTCCCAGCCCCGGCGTTTTCGGAGCTGTGAAAAAACACCGCTGATGTTTCAAGCCGGGACGTTTTCGAGGGGGGAGAGACAAACGAGCTTGCGCTTTTTTCTCTCCCCCACCCCCCCTTGTTTTTTCACGCAGAAAGTTCGGGCTGGATGGGTAGGTTCCGGAGTACAGAAGCGTTTGGCGGCTGGGTAGTTTCCGTTCACGGTTACTGCGCGGTTCCGGCGGAAAAACGCCGCCGGAAAACCGCTTAGTGCTCGCTCCCGGCTCATCCGCCCACAAATACTTGTGGGCGTCCGCTAGGCCGTTGCCCAGCGGTTCATTCGCCTCCCGCTGCGCGCTCGGCGCACTGCGCCTCGCCTGGCATCCGATCTGGCGTTGTTGTGCGGGGTGGGGAACATCCGCCGCCCGGCCGATCTGGCGTTGATGTTCCGAGCAGTGCACAGCCAAAGGTGTGCGTATTCCCAGCCGCCCCTGCCTGTTGGGCCTACTCCCCTCCGCCGTGTTTTTCGCAAAAAAAACTTTTTCCCCGCTTGCATTTTCACTGCATCCCGTTCATATTAACGACATACGAATGATCTTTTTCCACAACCGTATCACAAAAAAGGAGAGTTCCTTATGTTCAAGGGAGTCACGGTCGGTTATTACGCGGGAAACGGGTATTTTTCCACGCCCAAGGCAAAAGAAGATGTGGATCACATTGCGGAACTGGGCATCCCATGGGTCTGTCTGGTCACCACCATCATGCAGGACGCCTACTACAGCACCCGGATGTACCGGGATTTCCTGAATACGCCGGGGGACGATGAACTTATCGAGATCATCCAGTATATGCACACCAAAGGGCTCAAAGTCATGCTCCGCCCCATGATCGAATGCTGGGACGGGACACAGAGATCCCATCTGATACTATATCAGGGGGAGATCCAGGAGGGGCTTGCCTTCCATTACCGGGACGACTGGTTCGCCAATTATGCGGGAGCCACGGCGCACTATCTGCGCATTGCCAACAAGACCGGGTGCGAAGCCTACGGGCTGGACAGCGAATTGAACGGACTTGTCGGCTTTTCCGAAAACTGGATGAAGATCATCGAACTAACCCGCAAACTCTACAAAGGGCATCTGACGACCAATATGATCAACACGGAGCTGTTCATCAAACAGCTGGACGACAGGAACTTCTGGTTCTACGCCCTGGATTCCGTGGGAACAAGTTTCTATCACCCTGCCACCAAGGACGGCACGGGAACTGTGGA
>JAGAEF010000302.1 GCA_017613255.1 Lentisphaeria bacterium | reverse complement strand
TTGACGCCTATCCGGATGGAAAAAGTCCATACGGCTGCTTCGACATGGCGGGAAATTCGTGGGACTGGACCAGTTCCGAAATCACCGCGACCAACGGAGCGGAACGCGGCAGGACGGTCAATGCGATCCGCGGCGGATCGTGGTATGCCAACAAAAACTCCTGCCGGACGGATTTTCGCGGAGAGGGCCGCCGCGCCCGGGGGCGTTACAATACGGTCGGGTTCCGTTTGGTTACCGAGCCGAAATAACAGACGGGAAAGGTCGGAAAAAATTGACTTTTTTCCCATCGGGTGTAGATTATTGTCGGAAACCGCGTTCTTGCAGGTGGAGCACGAAAGCTCCGGAAAAATCAAGAAGGAGGAAATCATGTACATCGATGCAGGAACTGGAAGCATGGCGCTGCAGGCGGCTGCGGCGGTCTTTTTCACCGCGGCGGTTTTCTGCCGTCAGATCTTCGCCTGGTGCCGGGGGTGTTTACATGCCAACGGTACGGAGGGGCGGTGAAGGTGCCCGTGGAAAAAATCGCCGGTTCTTTCAGGGATCCCTCCGGATACGTATTCAGAGAAAACGGAGGACTTTTCCGCCAAATTACCCAAGCGGGACAAAATGACTTCGAAGCCTTCATAAACTCCGGCCTTGCGGACAAGCTGCTTGATGATGAGGCGGTCGTACCCTTTACCTTTTCCGGCAGGAAGGAAATGGTGCTGATACTTGAGGAACTGCCCTTCATTACATATCCCTATGAATGGAGTTTCAGCCAACTGCGTGACGGAGCGCTTCTGACTTTGGAAATCATAGCGGAAGCGCTGAAGCGCGGGCTCGTCCTGAAAGACGCCAGCGCCTTCAACATCGCCTTTAGGAAGGGACGGCCCGTCTTCATCGACCACACCTCGTTCACGGTCTACCGGAAAAACGAACCGTGGTGCGCCTACCGGCAGTTCATCATGCACTTTTTGGCCCCTTTGCTGCTGATGCGGAAGTGCGATCTGCGCTGTCTGGGGCTTTTCCGGAACGACATCGGGGGGATCCCCTTGGAACTTGCCTCGCGCCTGCTGCCCCGGACCACGTGGCTGTCGCCGGAGATCCTGATCCACGTGCATCTGCACGCCCTTTTCGATCGGCACGTCTCGGAAGCCCGGGGCGCGGCCCGGAAGGCGGAACTGAAACCGAACCAACTGGAAAACATGGTCAGTTCCCTGCACAGCTTCATTGCCGGGATGCGGTTCCCGGGCCAGCGGACCGCCTGGGCGGCCTATTCCGGGAGTACCAGCTACAACGACGAAAGTTTCCGGTTCAAGCAGGCCTGCGTGGACTCCTTCTGCCGGGAATGTGCGCCGAAGGTCTGCGTGGATTTGGGAGCCAATAACGGTATTTTTTCGGAGACCGTCTCGAAATATGCCGCCGTGACCGTGGCAGCGGATATCGACCCGTGTGCCGTGGAACAACTCTATCGGTTGAGCCGGGAAAAATGTCCGGGCATTATCCCCGTACTGCTGGATCTGAACAATCCTTCCCCCGGGCTGGGGGTGTTCAACGGGGAACGGCTTTCGTTTTTCGATCGATTCCGGGGCGATTTGGTTTTGGGACTGGCGCTGATTCACCATCTGCGGATCTCGGGAAACTGGAGTTTGGAGCAGATCGCAGAACTCTTCGCCCGCATGGCCCCCCGGGCCTTGACGGAGTTCGTGCCCCGTGAAGACCCCCAGGTAAAACAGTTGCTTCGGGGAAGGGAAGACTACTGTACCGACTGGACCTTGGAAAAGATGTGCGCCGCATTCCGCCGTCGTTTTGCCAGGTGCGAAACGATCCCTATTCCGGGATCGGTGCGGACATTGATTCGTCTGAGCAGATGAAAGTTCCGGTGTATATGGGGAAAAACGCTGTGAGCAATACCGTGAAAGAAGAAAAAGCACCGGGGGCGGCGAAGGTTCCCCCGTGGTGGAACTTTGCAGCTCCGGCTTTGGCTCTGGCGGGAGCGCTGATATTGCCCGCCCTGACCGTATTTGTCGGCAATCTCAATCAGTTTACGCTGAGCCTGTGGCAGGGAGTCGTCGCCGCGCTGGTTCTTTTTTGCGGAACGACCCTTCTGTTCCTGCTGCCGCTTCTTTTCGGCCGGGGGAAACGGTGTTATCCGTGGATCGCCGCCGGGATGCTGGGCGCGGGCGGTTCGTGCGCTCTGCAGTATCTGGTGCTCGGGGAGCTTTTTCTCAAGGACTGGCCCGCCGGCAGCGGTTTTCAGCCGGACATGATCCTGTTGGTCATCTCTCATCTGTTCTGCCTGCTCCTGCCCATCGGAGCGGCGCTGGCGTACCGGAATTTCTGCGTCCGCCACGGGGGCAAACTCGCCGCGATCCTGCTTCTCGTGCTGGGAACGCCCATGGCGGAGCTGTTTTTTACCCGTGCGAAGTCGGCGGACTATGATTTCCGCGACTATACTTTTTCGGAAGAGGAGAAGTTCACCTTCGGCCGCCGGGAAAACATCATTCTGCTGGTGGTGGATGCCATGAGCGAAAGGACCGCCAAGGAGGTCCTGACGAAATATCCCGAATTGCGGGAGTCTCTGCGGGACTTCACCTGCTTCGACCGGATGACAAGTCCGATTCCCAGTACGGCTTTTGCCGTTCCCGCCATGCTGACGGGAAAGGCGTTTCGAGGGAATTTACCGCCCGGAAACACTGCGGGCTCTCTGGACTTGGGAGTCCCGGACGGGGATGAACATGCCCGTTACCTGAACGAGGCGTTTCGAGACAAGGGAGCGCTCACCTCGGTATGCCGCTCCATGGGATACCGGGTGGAGGGATATCCCCTGATTCCCCAATGTCTTTCCCTTTCGCCCGAGGTGATAGACAATTCCGTTCCGATCACGGAGGAAATTCACGAAACGTCGCTCCGCCAGATCATGGAGGCGGCTCTCGACCGGCAGATCCCTTTCTTTCTGAAGCCGTTGTGGGAAAGTGTGCATACCGCTGCTCTTACCCCTTTCGTGGAGGAATGTCAGGAGGGATTTACCCCCTTCGTGAAGAATTACGATCAGATCTTCTACCGGAAACTCGACCGCGAGTTTCAGGTGGGACAATACGACAAGGTCTTCAAATACCTTCATCTCCGGGGGGCCCATGTGCCGGTCGCGACCGATGAAAATCTGGAACTCCGGCCCGGCGTCGAGCGTCACAGGCAATTGCGGGGGAGTTTGAGGAATGCGGAACTTCTGCTGAAGAAACTCAAGGCTTCCGGCCTCTATGAACGATCCATGATCGTCATTACGGGCGACCACACCGAACAGTACCGTCCCGAAACGATCACGTTCATGAAGCGGCCCGGAGAAACGCATCGTGAGATCATTTTCAACTCCGCCCCCTGCCGCGTGGACGAGATTGCGGGGACCGTCGCCCGCGAGTGCGGACTCCGGCCGGAAAGTCCCTCCATCTGCGCCCGTCAGGGGAAGCAGGGCGGTCTCCGGACACTCCGGGAAAAGGAGCTTGCGGTCTTGCGTCTGCCTCCGCTTCGGCCGGTCGTCCGGCAGGGCCCTTGTGAATACGGCTCCCTCTTCGGCGGGGTAGTTACCCTTGTTTCCGGCGGGCTTCAAATCGAAATGGAGGTCGGTTTCGACCGTTCCCGGGGGATCGTCGAATTGTACGCGGAAAATGCGGAAAACGGCCGATGCGCGATGACCTCATGCACCTATGAACGGCGCTTCGACTGTATCCGGCTGGAAAAACTCGACCTGGTTCCGGGGATCTACCGGCTTTTCGTGGGCGGACACTTCGATGCCGGGGCAAGTGCCGAACGGGAGCTGCGGGCGGTCCGACATTTCCTTTTGGTAGAGGAAGAGGGGATGCGCTTTCTCGCGGAAAGGCCCGTTTTGCCGCTCCGGCCTCTTGAGTATGGGGAGAGTGTGGCCTTTAGTGAAATGGGACTTTACCCCCAGCTCGTCCTGCCTGAAAAGCACGTTTTGACCTACAGGGCGCTCGTACTGGGCTCCGGCGCGAAACTGGGTGTGCGTCTGCCTTCCGGTCGGGGACCGTATGTGCTGGAGTTTCTTTTTTCGCGCACTCTTTCCCTGATGCCCGGAACTCTGAGAGTGACTGCGGAGGACGGCCGGAGCGTCATGAAGAAGATTTCGGGGGAAAGTCCGGAAGAACTCCGGCTGGAACTGGAGATCCCGGAAAACGGAGACGGCTGCCGTGTGGAGCACTTGACTTTCGAATACACATTGTTTTCCCGGGAGCGGGCCAACATCAGGAACCTGCTGAGATTGGAAAAGATCACGTTGAAGAGGAAAAACTGAAGGCCTGTTCCCTTGTTGATTTTTCGGTTGCGGGGTGCTATATTACGAAAGAGGCGGAAATTTGCGTAAAGAATAAGGAGTTTTGAAATGGACGGCATGGCAACGGAACGGATGAACGAGTGGGCGAACCGGTTTCTCGAATACCGGGAGCAGCTGCTTGCTCTGGCCCGGCGGAACCTCAATCCGGTTCTTCTGCGGCGCTTTTCGCCGGAAGACGTTGTTCAGGACACGTTGAGTTCCGCC
>JAGAEF010000037.1 GCA_017613255.1 Lentisphaeria bacterium | reverse complement strand
ATTGTTGTCAAACATGTTTATTTTACTGGAATAAATAAACAGTTTTGTACTTGAAAAGGAGTCCCGGACGCCGGAAAGGGGACGAAACGGGGGGCGTTTTGTTTGACGCGCAGGGCAGGAAAACCCAGCAATAAAGGAGAAAAAATGTTTGGATGTCACAACTGCCCCTATGTCCCCGGCGAGGACAGTTCCTTCGAAGAATCCCCCTGCGCCAAGTGCCGCACGGCTCAGGATCCGGTTCCCCACTCCCAGTATGAAGACGATCCGGCCAATTTTTCCGGGGGCGCCGTAATGCATCCCGCCTACGAGGAAAACAGCGAACAGGACCGTTTCGTCCGGTTCCGCAACGAGCTCTTTTCCGCTCTTGCCCAGAGCGTCCATCTTCTGGCGTCCATGAAGCTCGAATATCCGGAAACGTACAAGTTCGTGGACGCCAAGATGCGGGATCCCAACATCTCCTACAGCGAACTTGCCTTGCGCTTTTCCTGCCGGAAACAGAACGTGATGTACCACCTGCGCAAGGCGGTTTCATTGTGCCCGGAACTGGCTTCCGCCCTCATCATCGACACACGGTTCAGCAGAGGTCAGCAGGCATTTCCCCACGGAAAAGCCTGCCGGACCCGGGGAAGGACCGACAGGTCTCTTTGAAAACTTTTACCGGATCCTCAGCATCCTGCCTTTTCTTTCCCGGGGGATCTCCGGATCGGGGGCGTAGGAAAGCGCGCCGTTGACATAGACTTTTTCCACGCCTGCGGCAACGCGGCAGGGGTGCCCGTAATCCGCGTCGCATTCGAACTTGTCGAGGTCCAGAAGCACGAGATCGGCGAAGTACCCGGGAACGATAAGTCCCCGTTTTTCCAGTTTGAATTTTTTCGCCGGAAGCGCGGTCATGCGGTGGATGACGGACTCGTAGGAGCAGTGCTTTGTCGCAATGCGGAAGAATCTGGGACAGGTGCCGAAGGCTCTCGGGTGGGTGCTCCCGTCTCCGAAAGCCCGGAAGGAGCTGTCGCTGCCGCAGACGATATAGGGCTTGGCAAGGATCTTTTCCAGATTTTCTTCGCACATGGTCCCGTAGGCGGCGCTGGGGGAGTCCCCTGCGGCAAGAAGGGCTGCGGTAGCTTCCGCCGCCGTGCAGTTCATGTCCGCGGCGATCTCCTCCAGATTTTTACCGTAAAACTTCTTGTGCTCGGCAAAGGGGGAGCTGACCACGATGACCCGTGCAAAGGGCGTGGACGCCTTCTCTGCCAGCGCGTGCGCGAGTTCCTTGCGGTATTCGGGAGACTCCTTCAAATGCGTGCAGAGCGTTGCCGTGTCGATGGTGTTGTAGGGTGCGGGCACGATCATGCGCAGGGAGGTGCCCGAATAGGTGTAGGGATACCGGTCGGCATTCACGTTCAGGCCTTCTGCGCGGGCATTTTCGATGAGGGAAAAGGCTCCGTCGATCTTGTGCCAGTTCTTCTGGCCGCCTCCGGTCTTCAGGTGGCTGATCTCCAGATTGCCGTCTCCCGCTCTTGCGATTCGGATGGCCTCTTCGATGGATTCCAGAAGGAACTCCCCTTCACTGCGGATATGGGTGGCGTAGGGTTTGCCCGTCCCCTTCAGCAGGGAGGCAAGTTCGCAGACCTCTTCGGTTTTTGCGAATTTTCCGGGCAGATACCAGAGGCCGGAGGACATGCCGCCCGCCCCGTTTTTCAGGGCTTCGGCAAGCAGTTCCTTCATTTTCCGCATCTCCTCCTTCGTGGGCTCCCGGTCCTCGTAGCCCATGACATGGATGCGCAGAGCGTTGTGTCCGCAGAGATGGACGGCGTTGACGGCTATTTTGCTCTTTTCGATGGAGTCGGCAAAGGCGGCAAAGGAGCCGTAGCAGTCCCTGTATCCGTCGGAAGCCTTTTTCGCTCCGGTGAGATAGTAGGAGGAGCCGCAGTTGCCGGAAATATCCGTGGTGACGCCCTGGGAGATGCGGGAGTCCGCGGAAGGGATCCTTGCGTAGGTGGATTCGGAATGGGTATGCACGTCGACGAAGCCGGGCACAAGGTCTTTTCCCTGTCCGTCCACGACCTCCGCCCCGGTCTTTCCCAGTTTTCCGCACTGGGCAACTTCCGCGATCTTATCCCCTTCCACGGCCACATCCGCAAGGAAAGGCGCCTTGCCGCTTCCGTCGTACAGCTTGACATTGGTGAAAAGAATTCTGCTCATGATCCGTCTCCTTTCGTTGTGATGGAAAGATAGCACGTTCCGGAGGGAAAATCCAGTCCGCAACGAGTCTTTGCTTCAAAAAAACGCTTCTTTTTCCCTCCTTCCCGGGGAAACGGCAGGTTCCTTCCCCCTTTTCCCCTTGAAAAAACATCCGCGGAGGAGTATAGTAACCGCACAAAAAAGGAGTGTCATGGAAATCAGTTATATGGAAGAGATCAAGCGCAAGGGCGTCCACCTTTCCTCCCTGTGGATGGTGGCGGCCACCCTGCTTCTGGGAAAATGGCAGTGGATCAGCTGTCTCCTCTTTTTCCTGCTTCTTGTGCTCACTCTCGTT
>JAGAEF010000301.1 GCA_017613255.1 Lentisphaeria bacterium | reverse complement strand
GTGGAGACCATGAAGAAGTACGACGCCATCTATCTGGGCGCCATCGGATGCCCCGATGTGCCTCCCGGCATTCTGGAAAAGGGGATCCTTCTCAAACTGCGTTTCGAACTGGATCAGTACATCAATCTGCGCCCTGTGAAACTCTTCCCCGGCGTGGAAACGCCCCTGGCCAACAAGACACCCGAAGACATCGACTATGTGGTGGTGCGGGAAAATTCCGGCGACGTCTATACCGGGATCGGCGGAGCTTCTCAGGTTGGCACGCCCGATGAAGTGGCCACCCAGACCATGGTCTACACCCGCAAGCAGGCCGACCGCTGTCTGCGCTACGCCTTCGAAACGGCGAAAAAGCGTCACAGCAAGGAGAATCCCTGGAAGGGGCTCTCTCCGGAAGACATCGCCGCGGGCAAGACCTGCAAACTCACCCTCTGCGGCAAATCCAACGTCCTTACCTACGTTTTCGGCATGTGGATCCGGGCCATGAACGAAATGGCCAAAGAATACCCGGAAGTGAAGGTGGATTACTGCCATGTGGACGCCATCTGCATGTGGATGGTGAAGAATCCCGAATGGTTCGACGTGATCGTCACCACCAACATGTTCGGCGACATCATCACCGATCTGGCCGCCATGACCCAGGGCGGCATGGGCATTGCCGCGGGCGGCAACCTCAACCCCGAGGGAGTAAGCATGTTCGAACCCATCGGCGGCTCCGCTCCCAAATACACCGGACTGGGCGTCATCAATCCCCTTGCCGCCATTCTTTCCGGCGCCATGATGCTGGACTATCTGTGCGAAAAGGAAGCTGCCAAGGCCATCGAAAAATCCGTGGCCTTCGTGACGTCCAACAAGCTCAAGAGTCTTTCCGCCGGAAAAATGGGTTACTCCACCTCTCAGGTGGGCGATCTGGTCGTGGAAAATCTCTGAACAAAGTCTCAAGTCTCAAGCTGCAAGACTAAAGACTAAAGACACTTGTCCGGCAGGTCCGACCTGTCGGACAAGTTGTCAGGTGCCAGTTGTCAGTTGTCAGTTGTCAGTTGTCCCCGTTTCGGCCTTGAAATCTCCTTATTGTGTGCTACATTATCTCCTTCGGAAAAATGTGCGTGCAGGCAAGATAATGGGTAATTCGAAAACGAAAAATATGGATTTTTCGTCCGTAAAATGCCTTGTGGCGGGCTGCGGACTGTTCGGAAGCGTCCTTGCCCGGGTCATCGCGGAACAGGACAGGAAACTTCCCGTCTGCGTCATCGACCGCTTCCCCCACATCGGCGGCACGGCATACTCCTTTGCGGACGAGGGGACGGGGATCGAAGTGCATCAATACGGCTCCCATATTTTTCACACGGGAAATGAAACAGTCTGGAATTTCGTGAAAAGATTTTCCGACTTTTCCGCCTACCGCCACAAGGTGCTTCTGAAAAGCCGTTCCAGAAGTTATTTTCTCCCCGTCAATCTCAAAACGATCAACGAGATCGGCTCCTGCGACCTTTCGCCCGCGGAAGCGGAAAAGCTTTTCCGTTCCGAAAGCGGGGAAGCTGTTGCCCTGCGGGAGAAGATCTTCCGCACCATCTTTGCCGGATACTCCGCCAAACAGTGGGGCAAACCTCTGAAAGAGGTCTCCTCCGACATTCTGAAACGGATCCCCGTCCGATTCGATTACGATATCGACTATTTCAGCGATCCCTTTCAGGGGATCCCGGAGGACGGCTACGGGAAAATGATGGAAAGAATGCTGGATATGCCAAACATCACCGTCCTTCTCAATACCGACTTCTTCCGGATCCGGCACCTGCTGAAAAAAGACTGCCGCATTTTCTACAGCGGGAGACTCGACGCGCTGTTCGATTTCCGGTTCGGAAAACTTGACTACCGTTCTCTGCGTTTCGAGTTTTCCACCCGGAACGTGAAGGATTTTCAGGGAACGAGCGTAGTCAATTACGGAGAAAAAAAAGTTCCTTATACGAGGATCCACGAGTTCAAGCATTTCCAGACGCACAAACCCTCTTTTCAAGTGCCCCGCACCGTGATCTGCAGGGAATATCCGGCAAAATTCCGGGAGGGAATGATCCCCTTCTACCCCGTGAACGATCCGGAAAACATGCGCAAAGTTTCTCTCTACAGGGAACTGCTGGAAAAGGAGCCTTTCCTTGTCGCCGGCGGCAGGATCGGGAGTTACTCCTATCTCAATATGGATCAGGTGATTGCCCAGGCGCTGGAAGTCTATGAAAAACTGCCTTTGTAGGACAGGAAAGCAAACAGGACACCATCATGAAAAAAGATACGCTCATCGTCGTCATGCCCGTCTACAATGAACAGGACTGTATTGCCTCCGTAGCGGAAAAGTGGTGCGCCGAACTGGAAAAACTTTCCGAAAGCTGTGATTACACTCTGCATATCTACAACGACGGCTCCAAAGACCGGACCTGGCAAGTCCTGCAATCCCTTCCCAAAGATCATCTCGTGCTTCACGACAAGCCCAATTCCGGCCATGGTCCCACCATTCTGCAGGCATATAAAGAGCTCTGCGGAAAGGCGGACTGGCTCTTCCAAACCGATTCCGACGACGAGCTCTCTCCGGAATACTTCCCGCTCCTCTGGGAAAAGCGGCAGGATTACGACTTTCTGTGCGGAAACCGGGGAAGTTACAACCAGCCCCTCCCCAGAAAACTCATCAGCGCCGTTTCCCGGCTCTCCGTGAGAGTCCTTTTCGGGAAAAAGGTCACCGATGTGAACAACCCCTACCGGCTCATGCGCACGGAGGTCTTTTCTCCCCTCTTCGCAAAGATCCCCCAGAACGCCTTCGCCCCCAACGTGATCCTTTCCGGGCTGGCTTCGCTCAAGGGCAACAGGGTGCGCGTATACGAGATCCCCGTCGTGCCGGTAAGCCGCAGAACGGGAGAGGTCTCCATAAAGAAGTGGAAGCTCTTCCGCGCCGCCGTACGGTCCTTTTTCCAGACCTTCCTTGCGGCGCTTCCCGAAGCAAGGGGGATCTGGATCTTCATCGGTGTCATCCTTCTTTCCCTGTTCCTGAAGGCGCTTTCCGGCACCATAGGGACCAATTTCGACTATGAATCCTACACCATCGTGAAGGAGATCGTGAAGAAAGGCGGCAATGTTTATGCCGAGACTTCCCGGTACAACTACGGGCCCGTCTGGTTCTATACGCTTCATTTTCTGGACAGCATCCCGTTCCTCTCCTTCCGAGCCGCGCTGATCGGGTTTCTTGCCCTGTGCGATACTGCCACGGCCCTTCTCCTCTGGAAGATCAAACTGCGCCTCCCCGCGCTCCTGTTCCTGCTCTCCCCCATAGGCATCTATATTTCCGGCTTCCACAATCAGTTCGACAATTTCGCCATCCTTTTTGCCCTGTGCGCGGTTCTGGTGCTTTCCGACAGGGAGACCTTTCCAAAGGAGATCCGTACACTTCAGGCGGGGGAAGAACCCCCTCCCCCGGAAACGGAGGAACTTCCCCTGTTCCGGCTTCTTGCGGGAAGCCTTCTTCTGGGAATCTCTCTCTGCATCAAGCATATTTTCATCTTTCTCCCCTTCTGGTTCTTCGTGAGCGCAAAGGGAAAAAGGGCAAAATGCGTTCTGCTGTTCCTGCCGCTTTTCCTGTTCGGAGCGTCCTTCCTCCCCTTCGTTTGGAGCGAACTTTTCAGCCCGGCATTGCATGACAATCTCTGCCAAACGGGAAAACAGCTTTTAGTCGGCAATTTCCGTTACACCCTCCGCGGATTTCTTGCCGCCCTCAGACAGGATTCTCCCGCACTGTACGGCATATGTAAAAACATCCTTGTCTACAAGTCCTTCGACAACAAGATCCTGTACAACTACATCCTTCCCGGGATCTTCCGGCTGGGAATAATCCCCAAGATCCTTTTTGTGGGAGGTATGATCTTTTCAGGGTTTTTGTTCCGGAAAAGAAGCTTCTTCTTCCAGTTTCTCGCCTATACGGGACTTCTCATCATTCTTACGACGGCGCTCACGAATCAGTATCTGGCCATCCCGCAAATCTTCACATCCGTCTTTTACTGGCCCTTCGGGCTGTTGTACAACCTTTCCGGGATCCTGTTCTACTGCAAGAATCCCATGGCGACCTATAACAGGACCCTCTATTTCCTTGCGCCGCTCCTTCTCCTCTGCGTTTTTGCGTGGATAAGCCGCAGAAGGATCGCGAAGGCTCTGCGGAAATTCGCGGACATTCTGGAAAAGTAAGACAGGGAAACGGCACGGAGACGAGTTGTCAGCGATCAGTTGTCAGCGATCAGTTGTCAGTTGTCAGATTTCAGCGGTCAGCGGGAATCAGGCTTTGTCTGTTTTTCCCCGGGATGCCAGTCTTTGCATACCTCTTCAAATTCTTTCAGCAGAGCATCACGCCGGGCATTTCTTCGGGGGAAAGATTGCCCGGACGTTTTGCATTGGGGGGAAACCACGGAGGTTCGTCCACAATACTACCCCTCGTATTTCTTGGAACGACTATGTTTTTCATCTTTCCATCTCCTCTGCAGAAAAAAAGTCCTTTCAGAACTCCGCAAGCTCTCTGGCGAAGAAGGAGAGGGAGTTGTCCCGCGCGCCCATGACCAGAATCACATCGCCTTCTTTTGCATTTTCCCGGACGAAGGAACGCGCCGCGTTCCGGTCGGCAAAAGAGAAATAAGAATTCCTTCTTCCGGAAAGACAAGTTTTCTCCCTGTAGGAGGCGGCCACTTCCTCGGAAGTAGGCGTGAAACTGGCGCTTCCGCCCGCGTAATAGACCGGAAGGAAGCCGAAAACATCCGTGGAGGAGAGGACCTTTTCCAGCCGGGAGAAAAGCTCCTCCCGCATGAAGGAAAAGGGCGCAAATCCGTGAGGCTGGAAGAGGGCGATGATCCGTCCGTCGGCCACCTCCTTTGCCGCGGAAAGGCAGGAAAGGATCTTTTCCACATTGTGGGCGTAATCGTCATAGACCCGGGCACCGCAATGCATCCTTCCCGCGAAATCGAACCTTCTCCACACTCCGTGGAAATCCTGCACCGCCTCGATGGCGTCCTTCGAAGCAAATCCCAGAAGCAGAAGCGCCGTATAGACGGCACAGGCGTTGGAAGCCGTGTAGAGTCCGGGGGAAGGAAGCACGGTCCTCATGCCGTCGATCTTCACCGTGAAGGCTCCGGAACGCTCTTTTCCGTAATCCGTCCCCTTTATGACCCGGATCCCGTCCAGACAGGCGGGGGAATCGTTCCTCACGGAAAAAAGCATTTTTTCCAAATGGTCCACGGGAACGGGAAGAACATTTTTCATCTCCAGAAAAGCTTCGTCCTGAATGACGGCTATGCGGGAGGTCCGGCGGAGGAATTCTCCGAAAACTTTGCAGAGCTCCTCCCGGGAATAATGGTCCGTACCGATATTGAGCACCATTGCGGCATCCACGGGATAATTCAAGAGACTTTTATCGCTTTCATCCGCCTCGATGACGAAGTATTTCCCCGAGCCCTTTGCAAAATTCCCCGCCATTTTCTCCGTGCGGAAGGCGTTGACGAGCCCGCCGCAGAGCACCCCCGGATCGGCGCCCAGCACCTTGAGCGCTTCGGCAAGGTGGGCCGTTACGCTGGTTTTTCCGCAGGTTCCCGCCACGGCGAAATTGTTTTCGCTTTTCTGTTCCCTTATGGCAAGCTCCATGGACTGGGAACGGTGCAGAAGAGGAACGGAAGAAGGCGCCTTCTGAAAT
Source organism: Lentisphaeria bacterium (assembly GCA_017613255.1). GTDB lineage: Bacteria > Verrucomicrobiota > Lentisphaeria > Victivallales > UBA1829 > RGIG5327. Next base: position 2,136 of record JAGAEF010000301.1, on the reverse strand, counting down.
TCCGGATTGGTCTTTTCCACCGCCGTGGAATAGACGATGGCGCCGGGAAGCTCCCCTTTTTCGTACCGGGAGCCGTCCTGCGGGAAGACTTCCGCACCCTGAGAAAGGAGGGAATCGAAAAGAACGGCGTTTTCCGCCTTCCCGTACGCTCTGTCGCTGCCGCTGACTTTCCTCCCCATGGCCAGAGCCATCTGGGCAAGTCCGCTCATGCCGATGCCGCCGATCCCCGCGAAATGCAGACTTTCAGGCAATTTCTCCATTCTTTCCTCCCGCGCCGGACTTTTTCAGGAAAGTTTTCCGGCAAGGAGTTTGGCCACCGCCTGGGGATTGGCCTTGCCTTTGCTCAATTTCATCACCTGACCGATGAGGTACTGCAGGACTTTGGGGTTGCCCTCCTTATACTGCTGCACCTGCGCGGGATTGTTGGCAATGGCCTGCTCCACGAAGGCGAGAATGGCGGATTCGTCGGAGACCTGAACAAGGCCCTTTTCCTCCACGATCTTTCCGGGAGCTTTGCCGCTGGCAAACATTTCCGCAAACACCGTCTTGGCGATCTTGCCGTTGATGGTCCCCTTGCGGATGAGCTCCACAAGTTCGGCAAGATTTTCCGCCTTCACCGGACAGCAGGAAAAATCCTTTCCGCTTTCCGCAAGAAGCGCGGGCAGTTCCACGATGATCCAGTTGGCGGCGATCTTGGGGTCGCCGCAGTTTTTCGCCGCCGCCTCGAAATAGTCCGCGCAGGCCTTTTCCTGCGTGAGGACCTGGGCGTCGTAGGGCGTCACATGGTACTGCTGAACGAACCGCTCCCTTTTGGCCGCGGGCAGCTCGGGAAGTCCCCTGCGGAAGTTTTCGATATCCTCGTCGGTAAAGATCACCGGCAGCATGTCCGGTTCGGGGAAATAGCGGTAGTCGTGGGCGTTCTCCTTGCCCCGCATCACATAGGATTCCCCCAGATCGTCGTTCCAGCCCCTGGTCTCCTGTTCGATCTTTTCGCCGGATTCCACGGCCATGACCTGCCGCCGGATCTCATAGGCAAGAGCCCGGTGGACGGCCCGGAAACTGTTCAGATTCTTGAGTTCCACTTTCGATCCGAAGGAAGTGCTGCCCTTTTCCCGGATGGAAACGTTCACGTCCGCCCGCATCTGCCCCTTTTCCATGTCGCAGTCGCTGATGTCGGCATACTGGATGATCTGTTTCAGGGCGGTAAGGTAGGCGTAGGCTTCGTCAGGGGTGTGCATATCCGGCTCGCTGACGATCTCCATAAGCGGCACGCCCGCCCGGTTGTAATCCACGCCGGAATGGGTGCCGAAATGGGTGAGTTTGCCCACGTCCTCTTCCATGTGGATCCTCGTAAGGTGAATGTCCCGTTCCGGGAGATCCGCGCCGGAGAACCCTTTCCCGGAAATATGCACATATCCGCCCAGACAGAAGGGCATGTCGTACTGGGTGAGCTGGTAGTTTTTGGGGGAGTCGGGATAAAAATAGCTTTTCCTGTCGAACTTGCTCTTTTTCTGAATTTCGCAGTTGCAGAGAAGTCCGGTGGTCACGATCTTGCGGATGGCCTCCTTGTTGGGCTTGGGCAGAACGCCCGGATAGCCCATGCACACGGGGCAAACAAGGGTATTGGGCTCCGCCCCGAACTTGTTGGGGCAGGAACAGAACATTTTGCTTTCCGTCCGTGCCTGCACATGGACCTCCAGCCCGATGACTGCTTCATAAGAAGGCATGTTTTTTCTCCGAAATGGGGTTTTTCATTCTGAAAAATTCACCCTTTACAATAGCATTTCTTCCGGGCGTTTTCAATGGAAAAACAAACTTTTTTGCAAGAATGAACCCTTGCTTTTCCTCCGGAAGAGAAAAGCGGACCTTCTCCCCCGCTTCCGGGAGAAAAGGTCCGCAACGACGCGTGAGGCAAAGGATCAGAGCCCCACAAGGTAGAGATCGTCCAGATCCACCTCCCCCGCAATGGGCTGGAACATGAACGCATGGATCTCCGTCATGTCCTCGGAGGGCCGGTCGAACTCGAAGCTCATGTGCTTCCATTCGGGAGAATCCACCTCCACGACCTTGAGGGTCTTTGACCCTGCGTTGCGGTACTTGGAAGTATACCGGAGCATCCCGAAGGAGAGTTTCCCC
>JAGAEF010000300.1 GCA_017613255.1 Lentisphaeria bacterium | reverse complement strand
GGTGATCCCCCGCTCCACGATCGCATGGGAAGCCGTCCCGTTCTAATCGGCCGCCAGTCCGACGCCGCTGGCATCGTGTTCCCGCTCCGGTCGGTACAATGCGAACGGGCGGGGGTGAAAAAGTTGTTCCATGATACGTCCTTTCCGGTTGTCCTTTCTCATCGCCATCTGCGTCAAGCAAAATCCGTGCCAAGAAGTTTCAGGCGGGTAAAACGGCGAAATTTTACAGAAAATGTAAAGCAAAAGCGGAATTTTTGCAAGAAATGTAAAAGTTGCGGCGGTTCTTCCGCCTCAAAAACGGTTGGCACGGATTTTGCTTTCTGCTGTTGCGGAGAGGCAAAACCCAAACCCAAAAGGAGGCGAAACGAGATGAATGGGGAGAAGCGTTACGAGGTGCTCAAGGCCGTGGCGGAACTGAAAGTCGACGGGCCCTGCGCCCCGGCGGCGGCGGACATCACCGGCTACGGGGAGGATGTCTTCGATTTGGAAGCCATGCGGAAACACCTGCCCAAAGCGGTGTTCGAGAAACTGCAGGCGACCATCGAGCAGGGCAAGGCCCTGGACCCGGCGATCGCCGGCGACGTCGCCCATGCGATGAAAGAGTGGGCGATCTCCCGCGGCGCGACCAGTTACACGCACTGGTTCCAGCCGCTCACCGGGAACACCGCGGAGAAGCACGACTCCTTTTTGGAGACGGACGGCTGCCGCGCCATTCTGAGTTTTTCCGGAAAGAACCTCATTCTGGGGGAACCGGACGCCTCCAGCTTCCCCTCCGGCGGACTGCGCTCCACCTTCGAGGCAAGGGGATATACGGCATGGGATCCCACCAGTCCCGCCTTCATCAAGCGGCACGGCAACGGGGCGACGCTGTGCATCCCCACGGCGTTCTGCAGCTACACCGGTGAGGCGCTGGACCGGAAGACGCCGCTCCTGCGTTCCATCCAGGCCCTTTCCGGCGCCACCAAAAAGCTCATGAAGTGTTTCGGGCTCCCCGACGAAAAAGTGACCGTGACTTTGGGGCCGGAACAGGAGTATTTCCTCATCGACAAGAGATTCTACCTTCTGCGGCCCGATCTTCTGCAGACGGGAAGGACCCTTTTCGGTGCGCCTCCCGCCAAGCATCAGCAGCTGGAAGATCACTATTTCGACACCATCTAGATGCGGGTCCTCAATTTCATGAACGAAGTGGAGCACGAACTCTGGAAGCTGGGGATCCCCGCCAAGACGCGGCACAATGAAGTGGCCCCCGCCCAGTTCGAGCTGGCGCCCATCTTCGAGGAGCTCAATCTTGCCTGCGACCACAACATGCTGGTCATGGAGGTGCTCCGTCAGGTGGCGGACCGTTACGGATTCGTCTGCCTCATGCACGAAAAACCCTTCGCCGGCGTCAACGGCTCCGGCAAGCACAACAACTGGAGCATCAATTACGGCAGGCGCAATCTGCTCAATCCGGGGAGCGATCCCGACCAGAACGCCATCTTCCTGACCACATTGTGCGCCATCATCGAGGCCGTGGACCTTCACGCGGATCTTCTGCGCGCTTCCGTGGCGGGCGTGGGCAACGATCACCGGCTGGGCGCCAACGAGGCGCCTCCCGCCGTCATTTCCATGTATCTGGGGGACCAGCTTTCCGAAGTCATCGACCAGCTGGAAAAGGGCGAACACAAGTCCAGCAGACACGGCGGCACCCTGCGCATCGGCGTGGATACTCTTCCGCCTTTGCCGCAGGACGCCACCGACCGGAACCGGACGAGCCCCTTCGCCTTCACGGGGAACAAGTTCGAATTCCGGGCTCCGGGCTCCAGCCACTCCTGCTCCGGGCCCAACGTCATGCTCAACACCATCGTGGCGGACTCCTTCGACCGCATGGCAAGTGTGCTTGCCTCCTTCCCCAAAAAGGAGTTCCATGCCCGGCTGCAGGCCCATCTGCGGGAGATCATCAAGGCCCACAAGCGGATCATCTTCAACGGCGACGGCTACGCCGCCGACTGGCTCAAGGAGGCCGCGAAACGGGGGCTGCCCAACTTCCCCGCCACCATGGACGCCCTCAAGGCTCTTACGCAGGAGAAAAACGTGGCGCTTCTGGAAAAGCACGGCGTCTTCCAAAGCAGGGAGGTGATCTCTCGGTACGAAGTCTTCATGGAGGATTACCACCGCAAGGTGAGGATCGAAGGCAGCGTGGCTTTGGAAATGGCCCGCAGCATGATCGAACCTGCGGCCGCGGCGGAATTCGACAAGGCGGTCCGCACTCTGGAAAAACTCAAGAACGCCCGTATCGCCAAGGGGCTGAAATCTCTGGAGAAGCGAGTGGCGCTTCTGGGAGAACTTCTGGACCGCCTCACCGAGGCCGAGGAAGCTCTGGACGTCGCCTTGAAGGGCAAACACGAAGGGATCCTGAGCGCCATGCAGAAACTCCGGGCCGTCGCGGATGAACTGGAAACGAGGATCCCCGACTCCGGCTGGATGCTGCCCAAATACCGGGAAATGCTGTTCATCTACTGACGGGGTGCGCTATGTCCGATCCCCTCAAACATGAGTGCGCCGTAGCTCTGCTGCGGCTGCGGAAAAATCCGGAGTATTACGCCCGCAAGTACGGCGGAAGCTCCTTCGGTTTCAGCAAGATGTCCCTTCTGCTGGAAAAACAGCACAACCGGGGGCAGGACGGCGCGGGGATCGCCTCCCTCAAGCTGGATCCGGAGCCCGGATTCCCCGCATACCATCTGGAAAAGTCCGCCGCCCCGGAAGATCCGCTGGCGGAACTTCTGGAGCGGTGCGCGGGAAGGAACTGCTTCGACGGCGAGCTCCTTCTGGGGCATCTGCGCTATGCCACCTACGGGCGGCACGAGATCTCCGCCTGCCACCCCTTCGTGCATGATTCCAGCTGTCTGGAGCGTACGCTTCTGCTTGCAGGCAACTTCAATCTCACCGACACGGGGGAGCTCTTCCGGCGTTTCCGGGAGACGGGGCACCACCCCGCCAGCCGGGCGGACGGGTATCTCATCACCCAGACGATAGCCCATTATCTGGAACAGGATTCCAATCTCCACACCGGGGCCCATGACTGGGCGAAGGTCCTGCGTCAGGCCCTCAACGGTCTGGACGGAGCCTTTACGCTCTGCGGCATCAACGGAGCGGGGGACGCCTTCGCCATCCGGGACTCCCACGCCATCCGGCCCGGCTACTTCTATTTCAACGATGAAGTTTTTGCCGCCGCCAGCGAGCGTCCCGCCATCCAGGCGGCGTTCAACTGTTCCACCGCGGAGGTCATGGAGATCCCCGCGGGCAAGGCCGTGGTGGTGCGCAAAAGCGGGGAAGTGGAGGTCCTGGACTGTCTGGATCCCGCTCCCCGGCGCAGCTGCGTTTTCGAGCGGATCTATTTTTCCCGCCCCAACGACGCGGGGATCCACCGGGAACGGAAAAATCTGGGCAAGGCTCTTGTTCCGGAACTGCTGGAGGCGGTGAAGGAGGATTACGACAACACCTTTTTCAGCTACATACCCAACTCCGCGCAGGTCAGTTTCCACGGGATGCTGGAAGAGCTCATGAAACGGGCGTTTTCCGCAGGCAAGACGGTGCGGTTCGGGCAGATCGCCATCAAGGACGCCAAGTTCCGCACCTTCATTGCCGATGCCGCCGCCCGCAAGGAGCTGTGGATGCACGTCTATGACATCACCTACGGGCTGGTCCATCCCGGCACGGATACGCTGGTGGTTCTGGACGATTCCATCGTAAGGGGAAATACCATGCGCAACGCCATCCTGCCCATTTTCAGCAGGCTTTCCCCCCGGAAGATCATCGTGGCAAGCTCCGCGCCCGTCATCCGTTACCCGGACTGCTACGGGATCGACATGGCCTGCGCGGGGGATCTTGTGGCGTTTCAGGCGGCGGTCTCCCTTCTGAAGAAGAAGGGGATGGAAGAGGTCCTCATCCACGCCGCCGAACATGCAAGGAAAGACCTTGCCTCCGGGAAGAACCGCAACCGCATGAAGGAGGTGTACGACGCCGTGAGCGAAGAGGAGCTTCTCAAAGAGATCGCCCTTCTTCTCACGCCGGCAGGCCTTCAGGCGGAACTTGAGATCGTCTACCAGTCCATGGCTTCGCTGAGGAAGTGCTGTCCGGAATACACCGGGGACTGGTATTTCACCGGAGAATATCCCACCCCCGGCGGATTCCGCACGGTCAACCGGGCACTGGTCAACTATATGGAACAAAACAACACAAGAGCATACTGAATGGACAGGAAAGAGTTATGGAAGAGACAGCGGGAAAGGAAAGCCTTTCTCGCGCTGGCGGACGGTACGGTTTTTCACGGGTACAGCTTCGGCTGTCCGCAGGATTCTGCGGGGGAAGCGGTCTTCAATACGGGCATGACCGGGTATCAGGAGATCCTTTCCGATCCCTCCTATGCCGGGCAGTTCGTGGCCCTGACCACGGCGGAGGTGGGCAATTACGGATGCTGTCGGGAGGATATGGAATCCCGGAAGGTGTTCCTCAACGCTCTGGTGATACAGGAACTCAACGAGGCCTCCAACTTCCGCTCGGAAGAATCTCTGGAAGAGTTTCTCCTCCGGAACGGGAAGCCCGGGATCGCCGGAGTGGACACGAGAGCGCTTACTCTCCATCTGCGGGAACATGGATCCCAGAAAGCCTTCCTGCACGTTTCCGAAGAGTTTCTTCCCGAGGAGGAGGGGGTTGCTCTGGCAAAGGCCTGGGAAGGTCTGGACGGGAAAGACTACGCCTCCAAAGTCAGCACGGAAGAAAAGTACGACTGGAACGAAACGGGAAAATATCACGTGGTCGTCTATGATTTCGGCGTGAAGTACAATATCCTGCGGGAGCTGGCAAAACGGGATGCCTTCGTCACGGTGGTGCCGGCAAAGACGCCCGCTTCGGAAGTCCTTGCGCTTCAGCCCGACGGGGTCTTCCTTTCCAACGGGCCCGCGGATCCTTCCGCGCTGCCCTACGCTTCGGAAAACATCCGCGCCCTTCTGGGGAAAGTCCCCATCATGGGGATCTGCCTGGGGCACCAGCTTCTGGGGATCGCCTGCGGCGCGAAGTGCGGCCGTCTCAAGTTCGGGCATCACGGATGCAATCACCCGGTGAAGAACCTCCTCACCGGGGAGGTGGCCATCTCCAGCCAGAATCACAACTACGCATTGCGGGAGCTTCCGGAGGAACTGGAGCTCACCCACGTCAACCTCAACGACGGCAGCTGCGAAGGTCTGCGCCACAAAAGCTGCCCCGCCTTCAGCGTGCAGTTCCACCCGGAAGCTTCTCCGGGACCGCACGACGCGCAGAATCTTTTTGATGAGTTTATTCATTCCATGGAGAAATAACGATGAAAACCAAGCATATCTTCATTACCGGCGGCGTCGTTTCCAGTCTGGGCAAGGGCATAACCGGAGCGGCTCTGGCGTTCCTTCTGGAACAGCGGGGATTCCGGGTGGCCATGCAGAAGCTGGATCCCTATCTCAACGTGGACCCGGGCACCATGAGCCCCTACCAGCACGGAGAGGTCTTCGTGACCGACGACGGCGCGGAAACGGATCTGGATCTGGGTCACTATGAACGGATCGCGGGGATCGCCTGTTCCAAGGCGAGCAACTATACATCCGGAAAGATCTACAGCAACGTCATCGCCCGGGAGAGGGCAGGGGGGTATCTGGGCGGCACGGTGCAGGTCATTCCCCATATCACCGACGAGATCAAGAGCGCCATGCGCTCCCTTCACGGGGAGAACGTGGACATCGCCATTTCCGAAATCGGCGGCACCACCGGAGATATCGAAAGCCTTCCCTTCCTGGAGGCGGCGAGGCAGTTCAAACTGGAGTCCGATCCCGGAGACGTGATTTTCCTTCACTTGACGCTGGTCCCCTACATCAAAGCGGCAAAGGAACTCAAGACCAAGCCCAGTCAGCACTCTGTGGCGGCTCTGCGCAGCATCGGGGTGACGCCGGATATTCTGGTCTGCCGCAGTGAAGTGCCCATGGAAGAGGAGCATTTGCGGAAACTTTCGCTGTTCTGCAACGTGCCCAGAAGCTGCGTCATCGAGGAGCTGGACGTGCAGAACTCCATCTACGAGGTGCCGCTGGAACTGGAGCGGCAGAATCTGGATGTGCGGGTGCTCCAGCTCCTCCGTCTGGAGGAGAAAAGCATCCATCTGGAAGAGTACAAGGCGTGGCTGGAAAATGTCCTGCACCCCGTCCGTTCCTGCCGCATCGCCGTGGTGGGAAAGTATATCCGGCATCAGGACGCCTACAAGAGCATCTATGAAGCCCTCCACCACGCGGGGATCAAACACCGCTGCAAGGTGGAGCTCATCAAGATCGAATCCGAGGAGCTGGAGCAGGGGGACGTTTCGAAACTTCTGGGGGAGGCCGACGGCATTCTGGTGCCCGGCGGCTTCGGCGCCCGGGGCATTGCCGGAAAGGTCCGGGCCATCGAGTATGCAAGGACGCACAAAATTCCCTTCCTGGGGATCTGTCTGGGCATGCAGTGCGCGGTCATCGAGTTCGCAAGGAACGTACTCAACTGGCAGGATGCGGACAGTTCCGAATTCAATCCCGATTCGAAGCACCCCGTCATCGACCTTATGGAGGAACAGCGCTCCGTCTCCGCCAAGGGCGGCACCATGCGGCTGGGGGCCTATGACTGCAGGATCCTTCCCGGGACCCTTGCGGAAAAGTGTTATGCTTCTCCCCTGATCCGGGAACGGCACCGCCACCGCTATGAATACAATCCCGCCTGCCGCACGGAACTGGAAAAGGCCGGGCTGAAGGTAAGCGGGATCAATCCGGAACGCAATCTGGTGGAAATGGTGGAACTTCCCGGTCACCCCTACTTCATCGCCTGCCAGTTCCATCCCGAGTTCAAGTCCCGGCCCCAGAAGGCTCATCCGCTTTTCGACGGGCTCATCGAGGCCGCATGGAAAGGAAAAGAAAATGCCCAGAAGAACTGACATCCAGAAGATCCTCATCATCGGCTCCGGCCCCATCGT
>JAGAEF010000299.1 GCA_017613255.1 Lentisphaeria bacterium | reverse complement strand
TCTCTGGCGCTCTCCGCCGCTCAAAAGGAACCCTTTTTCCCCCACCACGGTATCGTATCCTTCCGGATGGCGCCCGTCGGTGATGAAATTGTGGGCGTTGGCAAGGCGCGCCGCCTGCACGATCTCGCCGGGGGAGGCGTCGGGTTTGCCGTAGGCGATGTTGTAGGAGATGGTGTCGTTGAAAAGCAGCGCCTCCTGGGAGACGATGCCGATGAGATCCCGCAGGGAGGCCAGCTCGATATCCCGCACGTCCACGCCGTCGATGGTGACTTTCCCTCCGTCCACGTCGTAGAAGCGGGCGATGAGATTGGCTATCGTGGTCTTTCCGGAACCCGTCTCTCCCACCACCGCCACAAGGTGTCCCTTGGGCAGCGTGAAGGAGATCCCGTCCAGAATCTTTTTGGCGTCATAGGAAAAGACCACGTTTTCGAACCGGATCTCGTTCTTGAACTCCTTCAGAACGACGGGATTCCTGCTCTCCTTGATGGAGGTGTCCACGTCCATGAGCTGGAAGTACCGGTCCGCCGCCGCCATGCTCTTCTGGAGGGAAGCCTGCACCTTGGCAAGGGATTTGATGGGCTGGTAGGCCATGAAGCAGGGGGCCAGAAGCGGGGCAAGGTCGGTCACCGAGACCCCTTTGCTGTAGCTGTAGACCATGAAGATCAGCGTGGAGGTCACCGCCACGATCTCCATAAGCGGCGCCATCCACAGCTGGACGAGAAGAGCCCTTATCAGCATCCGGAAGTAGGCGATGTTCACATGGGCGAACCGTCTTTTTTCCCTTCTTTCCGCGTGATAGGCCTTCACCACCACGATGGAGGTGAGCACTTCGTGCATATGCTTGACCACCAGCGCGATCTTGCTCATGGACTTTCTGTGGATCTTCCGGATGCGCCTTCCCAGAATGGAGACGGGCAGAATGCAGGCGGGAAGCCCCACGGCAAGGATCACGAGAAGTTCCTTGTTCTCATACTGAAGACAGGCGATGATGGCGGAGGCGGCGCAGGCCAGAAGTTCCAGCGGGCATTTCGTGAGATCCGCAATGGAGCTGGAGACCGCCCCTTCCATGGAGTTGGTGTCGTTGGTGGTCCTGCTGATGAGTTCGCCTACATCCACGTTCCCGTAGAAGCGCAGGGACTGATCCATGATCTTGGTGAAGGCATTTTCCCGCAGATCCATGACCACCCGGAGCCCCACATAGTGCATGTAGTACCCGTTGAGATAAATGGCGATGTTGCGCAGGATCCACAGAAGGATGAAGGAGGCGGCGAACACGGAAAGCAGCTGCCAGGTGATCTTGCCTGCGGCATTTTCCGCGGGAAGGGAAAACTCTTTGGAAAAGATCCTGAGAACGATCCTGCCCTTTTCGCAGGAAAGGGAAGCGTTCCAGCTTTTCGGGGCATATTTCCGCAGTTTTTTGTCCGCCTTTTCCACCTCAAGGGCCAGCTTGGATTTTTCCTCCACGCCCAGAAGAGCCTTCGTGAGCTGCTTCTTGCGTTCCGCCCTGTCGGAGACCGCCTCCAGTCCGGCAAGGACCTCTTCTGCCTTCTTGTCCGTTGCGGCGGAACTTTCGATCTGATTGTCCACGCTGCGGACCATCATGGGGATCATCATGAGTCCGCCGAAAAGGGAGCCGCCGGCAAGAAATCCGGCAAGAATTCCCAGAAAGAGCCTGCCCTTGTAGGGCTTCACATACTGGAGAAGCCTCCAGTAGATCTTCCAGCTGTACTTTTTATCCACCTTCTTGAGATCGTCTTCTTTCCTGTACGCAATATCCGTCATGATATGTCCTGTGCGCTGTATTTTCCTTCATGGGTCCGCTCCGGCAAGCGGGGAGGCCGCCGGGGTATGCCATTAATGTAGCATAGTTTCCCCGATTGTCAACCGCGGGGGAGGGGGGAGACAAGAGCGCAAACGGGAAAAATCGTTTCATTTCGGAAAAACTTTCGGAAAAGAGGGCTTTTTCTTCCCAGGCTTGAAAAAAAACCTTTTCCTTCTATATTATATGGAGGAAACCGGCAAAATATGCTGAAGCGTGCCCACGAAAGGAAAAGAATGACGGAAGAAAAAACCAATCTCTTTCCGGAAGGAATTTCTCTTGTTCTGGCCAGCGCTTCCCCCCGGCGCAAGGCGCTTCTGGAAGAGCACAAAATCCCCTTCCGGGCGGTGACGGCGGATGCGGAGGAAATCTCCGTTCCGGGGGACGGGGAAAGCACGGCAAAGCGCAACGCCCTTGCCAAGGCGGAAAAGGTCTTTTCTCTCCTCCGGGAAAGGGGAGAAGCGCAAGGCATCGTGGTGCTGGGGGCGGATACGGTCATCGAAGCGGAAGGCAGAGTTCTGGGCAAGCCCCTGGATATTCCCGACGCAGAAAGGATGCTTTCCTCCCTTGCGGGAAAGACTCATAAGGTCATTACCGGAATGGCGCTTGTCTCCGCCCGCAGGAAAGAGGTTTTTGCGGAAACGACTTGTGTCACCTTCCGTTCTCTCTCCCTTTCGGAGATCCGTTCCTACATGGAAAAAGTCCACGTTTTGGACAAGGCGGGCGCCTACGGAGCGCAGGAGCACGGGGAAATGCTCATCGAAAAGATGGAGGGAAGCATGGAGAACGTGGTGGGGCTTCCCGTGGAGGCCGTCGTAACGGCGCTTTCCGCAGGCGTCTGGTGATCTTCCTTCGGACCGCGCGTCAGAAAGTTTTTTTCGTAAGTTTCGCGGGGAAGCGCAGCACGTCGGTCCCGTTGTGATTGGTGAGGAAGGAAAAGGTGTTTTTGGCAAGGACGAAAGGCTGTCCCGTCTTTTCCTCCGACACGATGGCGTTGTAGTGATTGCCCCACACCTTGCCGTCCCGGTAGACCAGCTCCGGCTTGCTCCAATGGAGAAGATCCTCCGAGGTGGAGATCTGCACGGCGCTCCCTGTTTCTCCCACGCCGGGGATCCTGCCCTGCTTGCAGGAAAGGATGGGCTTGCTGGTCATGAGAAAAATTTTTTCCCGTTTGCTGTACGCCACCCGGGGGTGCCAGGCATCGGCAAGGATGGGGGTTTCCTTTCCGAAGATCCCCGCTTCGCAGAAGCTTCCCTCATAATATTTGACGAAATCCCCCATAAGGCCGTCGGTCCGTTTGCGGCAGCGGGCAATGTAGACATCGCATCTCTTCCACGCCTCCGTGAAAGTGGCCCCTTTGAGATCCAGCGTCATGATGTTGTAGAAGAGATAGATATATTCCCCTTCCGGCGGAACGAACAAGCTGAAGTCTCCGCTTCCCAGCCGGATGAGTTTGGAGGAGTTCTGTCCTTTTGCCTTGCCCGCGCCGGGATTGTAGAGATCGGTGAAAGCGGCCTCGTGGCCTGCCAGAACCCAGCGGTCGAAAGTCCAGTTTCTGCCTTCGTCGTCCGAGTGCATGAGTCCCACGTGCCGGAAGTCGGAATCCAGTTTCGGTTTCTCGCAGGGGCCGAAGGCGTCATACGCCGTCCCTTTGCCGTTCCAGCCGCTTTCGTTGTGGAACCAGCAGAAAAAACGGTGGGTGTTTGGGCAGATGTACAGCCCGAAGGGCCAGATGCTGCCCCGGGGGAGAATGCCTTCCGGATAACGGATCCCCTGGAAAGCGTATTCGCAATGCCCGACACAGAAATTGGTCTGGATGTCATAACGTTTTTCCAGATCGGCGAGACGTGTCCCGGAAAAGACGGCGATCCTCCCCATGTGGGAGTGCCCGCTCATGGCCCACAATGTGCCTTCCGCATCCCTGTACATGG
>JAGAEF010000298.1 GCA_017613255.1 Lentisphaeria bacterium | reverse complement strand
TTCAAGAAGTTCCCGAATATGCGCATCCTGGGCTGTCCCTACCATAATTTTCAGGCGATGCCCGAAAACAAAAAGATCCTGCCGGAACACGGCAGGATCCAGATCGCCTTCAACCGGACCTGCTGGCGGCACAGGATCGACGATCCCGCCTGCCCCACCAACGCGTTCTACTACAAGAATTTCGAGGCCTGGAAGCAGCAGAAGTGCCCCCTTTCCTCCTGGGAGCAGATCAGCTCCTGCGGAACGTATTTCCTGCCCATAGAGTTCGCCATGCGGGACCGTCTGAAATATTACGAAAAGATCAACTGCGAAATGTTCCCGGAAGTGTGGCCGCCCAACATCACCTATCCGGCCATGCTCAAACGCTACAGGAACAAGATGACCTTCCATCAGTGGGAGACCATCTGGCAGGGGATCTACTTTATGGCCAACTATCAGTGGGACCGGAATACCGACTTCGATGCGACGTATGAGAAGATCAACTCTCTCTACTACGGAAAAGGCTGGGAAGGGGGCATGAAGGAGCTGAGAGGCTTCCTTGTGGAAACCTTCCACAATGCACCCGGCTGTGCCGGACACGGGCACGGGAGTCCTCTGGGAAGGATGCTGGAAAAGCCCGGAGTGAAGGCGAAGATCCTTGCCCTTTTCGACAAGGCGGAAAAGGCGGCCTCCGCCGACCCGGACAAACGGGCGCTGGTCCATGTGAAGAACGACAGGATGTTCTTCGAAAACACCTGGGTAAAGGAGTATGAGGAGTATGTTTCCAACTTCCGGGAGATCACCATCTACCGGAGGAAGGGAGAGATCGTCATCGATGGGGAACTCACGGAAAAGGACTGGAAAAATGCCGACATCATCACCCGTTTCTGGAGCGGCAAGACCAAGTCCTTCATCCCCGATGAACAGCAGACCTTCCTGCGCCTCACCTACGACAACGACAACCTTTATTTCGCCGTGGAGGCGCTGGAACCCCATCCGGAAAAGATCGTTTCCGAAGTCAGGGAGCATGACGGAGAGGTCTGGAGGGACAACACCATAGAACTCTTCCTCAACCACCCGGACATGAACGAATCCTTCTATCAGCTGGTGTTCAACGCGCTGGGGACCTGTTTCGACTGGGGGAAGACGCCGGGCAAGGAGGGGGATCTCTCCTTCGAAGCCAAAGCGGAGGTCAGGACGAAGATCCTGAAGGACCGCTGGGTGCTGGAAGGACGCATCCCCACGGAAAATCTGGGAGCCAAGTGCATGGAGGGAAGCGTCTGGAAGATCGGCATGATCCGGCGCCGTCTCCTTACGGACGGAACGAATGTGGCCTCCGGCCTGGGCAAGGGCGCCTGGGGGATCGTCTCCATGTTCCAGAACATGAATTTCGCCGGGGAAAGGAAAATGAACACCCGGACCACCAGGCAGGAGGAGACCAGATTCTTCCCCAACGGCTCTCTGGACGAGGTGAGGAAGCTTGAGGTAAAGAGATTCAAGTCCGACAAGAGGATCGCCGACAACTGGAATGTCATTAACGGGATCGTCCCCTCCCAATGGCATATTTCCAATGCTCCCGGCGCCAGGGATCTGATGATCGAAATGATCAAACACCCCGATACGGAGCACAACTACTATATGCGCACTTCCGGAAGGGGCCAGATCCACCAGTACACCAGCCGCCCCGTGAAGAAGGCGAAGGTCTCCTTCAAACTCAAGGGCAAAGGCACCGCATTGATCCTCATCAGTCACTTTACGAGAAAGGACGGCAAGGTGGACAGGAGATACAAATCCATCCCCCATATCTACAAGCTGGATTCCGACGCGTGGAAGAGTTTTTCCTTCGACTACGACAGCGGCGGGGAGGAGCGCTGCCTGGTCTGGAGTCTGATCACCACGGAGGGAACGGTGTGTCTGGACGACGTCATGGTCATCCCCGTGCAGTAGCGCGGGAGGCGGGGAAATATGGCGCTCTACTTCAATGAAGATTTCGAAAACTTCATGGCGAATCATCCCGCCGGAGAGATGAACGAAGCAGGACTGCGCAAACAGGCGGGAGCGTTTTTCCTTGGCCAGACCCGGGGGGTCTTCTTCAACGTCAATGCCCGGCGCGCCTGCTACGGGAGCCAAGTGCTGGATCCCCTCTGGAAAAACCTCGTTCCCGGAGACGACGGAAAATATTATCACCGGGGCAAGGATGCCTTCGTTTCCTGTTCGCCTGTCCTGAAGAACGCTCTGGGCGCCAAAATGCTTTATGACCGTCTGGGCAATAAAGTTTTCCCCATACGGATCGACGAATGCCGCAGACAGGGGGGCAAAGGGGGATTGAGCATGCGCATGAACGACATCCATCTGTGCATATTCCCCGAATCCTCCTTCCACACCGATTTCTGGTACGAACACCCCCGGTGGCGTCTGGAACGCTATCTCTATCCGGAATATCCGCAAATGGACGGGTGCGGGCTGGATTACGCCGTTCCCCAGGTGCGGGAGCTGATGAAAAAGTTCATCGCGGAGCTTTTCGAACTCTTCGACATGGACGCTCTGGAACTGGACTGGATGAGGACTCCTCCCTTCTTTCAGGAAGGCACGGAAGAAAGGAACGCGCCCTTTCTGGAGGAGATCGTTTCCTTTGCTTCCGGAAAACGGCACGAGGCGGAAAAGCGCTTCTCCCATGAAATCCGGCTCACCGTCCGGGTCCCCTCCCGGCCGGAAGAGGCCCTTGCGGCGGGTCTGGACGTATGCTCCTGGGCGAAAAAGGGCCTCGTGGATATGGTCGTTCCCTGCGCCTTCTGTCTGGCGGACGGAAACATCCCCCTGCGGGTCTGGCGCGCGCTTCTGCCGGAAAAGGTGGATCTGGTCCCCGGACTCGACAATTTGAGCTGCGCCTGGGACGGGGGGAAGAGAATGTACAACAATGCCGAACTGGTCTTCGGCTACGCCGCCTCCCTTTTCCATGACGGAGCAAAGGATCTTTATCTTTTCAACCACATGGATTCCCTCAAGCGCGTGATCGGGGAGGGATCCTATGAAAAGATCCTCCGCTTCGCCGGAGAAAAGGAGAGCGCGGAAAAGCAGTCCCGGAGACACCTTGTCACAGCCTGCCAGAACCTCATCCCCGGGATCCCCTGTCACTCCCCCCTGCCGCTGAAAATCGGAGAATCCTTCCAAAGACTGCGCATGGAAACGGGGGGAAATTTTGCCGGCAGGAAAAAAGAGATCCTCCTGGGGTTCGATTCGGAAAAACACCGGGAAAAGATCGACGACTTTGCCTGCGTCCTCAACGGGACGCCGTGTCCTTTTCTCCCGGAAGGAAAAGAGCTTCCCGAACTCCCGGAAAATGACTGGAAGGTCTTCCGCTATGCCGTTCCGGAAGGGGCGCTGCAGGAGGGCAGCAATGTGGTGGCCGTCCGGGAAGTGCATGAGACGGGGAAAACGGATCTTGTCTGGTGTGAGATCGATATTTTCTGACGATCCGCAACAAAAGTCCCTTCCGGGAGGCGAAAGGAAGGATTCTCCCTTTGCTTTTTCTCCCTTGCGGTGTATATTGACTTGTGCGGGAGGAAAGGCTCCCGGAGAAACTTTGCGGAACAGGAGAATACGATGATCGAAACAGCAGGTCCCGACGGAAGGATCCTTTCTCTTGAGGTCCTTCAGGAGGGGATTTTCCATATCAAAGTTTATCCGGCGAGGAGAAAAAATTTCGTCCCTGCGCTTGAGCGGTACGATTTCCTCGAGAATCTGGAAGAGGAAAAAGATGCGGTATACGGGGAGGATGAGGACCGTTTGTCCGCCGAAATCGGGAAAGAAGAGCTTGTCCTGGAGAAAAAAAACAACTCCTTCTCCCTGAAAAAAAGTTCCGGGGAGACTTGTCTTGCCCTGAAAGAGCTCCGGTTTTCGCCTCAGGGGACCACCGCCGTGTTTCCCGCGGAAAAGGGGGAGGACTGGGTCGGCTTCGGAGACGTTTCCCGGGAGAGGATGTGGGCAAGGGGGCAATCCTTTCTCTGCCGTCTGCGGAGGATCGAAAACTATATAGGCTCCCCTTTCCTCATGTCCACAAGGGGGTATGCCCTTCTGGTCAACACCACCTTTTCCTGCGCTTTCGATATGGCCGAAACGAGGGAGAAAGAGTTTTCCTTTACCGACGGGAGCGGCGTGCTGGATCTCTTTCTTTTCACCGGAGCGGACTTTAAGGCAATGCTCCGCAAATATACTCTCCTTGCCGGAAGGGTGCAGATGATCCCCGTCTGGGCTCTGGGATTGTGGAATATCTGCAACAACGTGTGCAACGCAAGGGATGTGGTGGAGGAAGCGCTGAAATACCGGGAGGAAAAGATCCCCTGCGAGGTGCTCGGGCTGGAGCCGGGCTGGATGGAAAAAAGCTACGATTTTTCCACGGAAAAACAGTGGAGCAAAACCCGGTTCCCGCTGATGCTCGATGCCTTCAAGTTCCGCAACAGAACGTTCATCGACGCCGTCAAAAACGGCATGGGCTATCATTTCGAACTGTGGATCTGCAACGACTACGATCTCACTTACGAGGAAGAGGCGCGGAAAGGGAGAGTGCACGGGGAGGACGCGGAAGCCCAGGTGGATTTCACCGAAGAATACGGGGATCATCTGGGCCATATCGTGCACTTCGATCCCCACACGAAAGACCGGAACGAACCCTGGTTCAGGCATCTGGAAAATTTCGTGGACTGGGGAGCGGACTTCTTCAAGCAGGACGGCGCCTGTCAGGGCAGCAGTCATCCCGACCGGCTCTACGGGAACGGCATGACCGATCCGGAGTGCCACAATTTCTACTGTCTCATGTATGCCCGCCAGATGTGGGAAGGCTTCCGCAACTACACGGGACGGCGCCCGCTGGTTTTCACCCCCTACGGCTGGACTTCCTTCCAGAAGTGGGCCACCACCTGGACCGGAGATACGGGAGGAGGCCCTTCCACGCTCTGCGCCATGCTGAACTGCGCCATGCTGGGGCATACGCTCCCCACCAACGACATGTCCGCCAACACCCCGGAAGGGATCCATTTCGGCTATCTGCTGCCCATTTCCCAGATCAACAATTTTTCCAGTTGCAAGATGCCCTGGGTGTGGGGGCCGAAAATTCTGGAAATGCACAGATTCTACGCGTCTTTCCACTCCCGGCTGATCCCGTATCTGTACAGCGAACTCTGGAAGGCCGCGAATACGGGGATCCCCTTCCTGCGCCCGCTTCTTCTGGAATTTCAGAAGGAGGAGGCATGCAGGAACGTCATCCACGAATATCTGCTGGGAAGTCACCTTCTCGTCACGATCTACGATTCTCTCGTCACGTTTCCCGCCTGCCGCTGGAAAGATTTCTGGACGGGAGAGGTCCTCGAAGGCGGCTGTCGGAAACGGATCTCCTGGCCGGAAAACCGGGGCGGAGGACTCTTCCTGCGGGAAGGGGCGATCCTTCCTCTGGGGCCGGTCCTGCAGTTTCGCTCGGAGCGGAAGGCGGACGAAGTGGAACTTTTTCTCTTCCCGGGAAGGGAAAAAAGCTCCTTCGAATATTATGAGGACGACGGAATTTCCTTCGAATACAAGAAGGGAAAGTATTCCGTCACGGTCATAACGCTGGAAAAAACCGCTTCCGGAGCGCTGCTTTCCATCACGCCGGGCAAAGAAACCTTTGTACGCAAATGGGCCGTTGCCGTCTCCTGCGACGCCACGCCGGAAAAGGTGCTCTGCAACGGGCAGGAGATCCCCTTTGTCTGGGACGGAAAGCGGAAGGAACTTCATGCGGAACTTCCCGGCACCGGAACGATCGCCATTTTCGAAGAAAAAACGGAACAGAACACCTTGAAGGAGGAAAAATGATCATCGACATCCATGCCCACGCCTACCGCCGTCACCCGTTCTGGGGGGACAATTTCTGCCTGCCGGACGAACTCATCGCCCTGTACGACAGGAAGGGCATCACCATGGGCGCGCTTCTGCCCATCGTGAGCCCGGAAATCTATCAACCCCAGGCCAACGAGGATATTCTGGAAATGGTGGAAGCCCACCCGGACCGGTTCTTCCCCTTCTGCAACATCGATCCCCGGCACATGACCAACTCCTTCGACGCGCCTCTGGACAGAATGATCCGCCACTACAAGGATCTGGGATGCAAAGGCATCGGAGAGATCATGCCCAACATGCCCATGCGGCATCCCATGATCCAGAATCTCTTCCGCTGTGCGGAAAAGGTCGGCGGCATGCCCGTGACCTGGGACGGCGCGGATTACGAAGAGGATTTCGGCCTCATCGACGATCCGGGCATGCCCCAGCTGGAACACTCTCTCCAGCGGTTCGAAAAACTGGATTTCATCGCCCACGGCCCCTGCTTCTGGGCGGAGATCGGAAAACTGGAGCGGCCCGCCCAGAGAAAGACGGTCTTCCGCGTCTACGGGGACGACTCCATCCGCCAGATCGGCTACTATCCCCCGGCGGGCAAGGTCACCGAAGAGGGCGCGTCCGTGCAGCTCCTGCGCAAATACGGCAACCTGTACGGCGAACTTTCCGACGCCTATCATGCGCTGAAGAGGGACGAGGCCTTCACCGTATCCTTCCTCACGGAATTTCAGGACAAACTCTTCTTCGGCACGGATACATGCTCCCCTCAGCATGAATACAAAACTCTGGACATTCTGAAGGATCTTTACAGGCGGAAGAAGATCGGGAAAAAGGTGTTCGAAAAGATCACCTTCCGCAACGCGGTAAAATTCTTTTCCCTGAACGTTTCCCTGCCCCGCTGAGTGCAAAAGTCCCCGAAAAAAAGGAAAAGAGGTGAAAAGATGACCATCGTCAAACGGAAAGATGTTGCCGAAGCATACCGGAAAGCAGGAGCGGTCCCCGGAGATACCATAGTATTCCACGGTTCCATGAAAAGCCTCGGCTATATGGAGGGGGGCCCCACCGCCCTCTTCGACGGGATCCTGGACTCCTGCGCCCCCGGCGGGACTGCCGCCATTGCCACGCTGTGGTACAACGGGAAACCGTTGGAGCGTCCGCCGGAAAAGTTCGTTCTTGCGGAAAGCCCCGCCTACAATGGACTCATGGCGGAAAGCTTGCGGAAAGATCCCCGCTCGCTGCGGAGCAACAATTTTTCCCACTCTGTCAGCGCCATAGGGAGCAGGAAAGAGGAGCTTACGGAAAACCACGGAGGCGGGAAAAAATTCCCCACGCCGTGGAACGACGAAGCCTTTGCGGAAGTTTCCCCCTGGAGCAAGTTCTATCTCTGGAACGCGCTTTATACGTTCATCGGGGTGGATTTCAATGTCTGCACCATGAAGCACTACATCGAAAGCCGTCTGGTGGATCACTTTCTTTCCCTTCTTCCCCCGGAAAAGAGGAGCTCTTTCCGCCTGAAGCTTGCCCATGATATGGGGCATGGCGTGTGGTGTCCTTTCAACATGTGGGAGATGCAGGATTTTTACGAGGAAAAGGGGCTCGTTTCCCGCGTTTCCCTGGGAGATGCCGTACTTCTCTCCATCAGGACAAGGCCTCTTGTGGATGTGGGGCTCCAGCGCCTTCTGGACAACACGGAAAAACTTCTGGACAAAGAGTTCGCAACCTGGGTGGACGAGGTGAAAAACTTTTCCCGCTGAAAACACTCCCGGGGAGCACCGCCCCGGGAGCGGCCTCCGGACAAAAATTTACGATACATGCGCGGCAATGCGCGGGAACGCTCACTCCCCGCCGGGAACAAGTTTCCCCGGATTGAGGATATTGCGGGGATCGAAGACCGCCTTATGGCCCGCCATCAGGCCGAGAGATTCCTGAAAAGTTCTTCCGGCGTTTCGCCGCTTTTGAGCAGATTCACCGCCCTTCCGGAAGAAAAACCGCATTCTTTGCTGTTTTTCAGGAGCGCGAACAATGGATCGAAAAATCCGGCAATGTTCAGAACCCCGATGGGACAGGTGATCCCCCGCAGTTTCCGCTGGGCAAGGGCTTCGAAAAGCTCATCGAAAGTGCCGAAGCCGCCGGGGAGCGCAATGACCGCGTCCGCCCGTCTGAGCATCTCTTCTTTGCGTTCCGCCAGCGTTTCCGTGAGGATGGATTCCGTGAGATCCTCCCGCAGCCACCGTTTCGAGAGACATTTGGTAAAGACGCCCACGACTTTTCCGTGTTCCGCAAGCACGGTATCGGCAAGCAGTTTCATCATTCCGCAGTTGCTTCCGCCGAAAACAAGGGTCATATCGTGTTCCGCAAGGAATTTTCCAAGATCCTTTACCCCCTGCCGGAAGACGGGGCCTGCGACATTGGCCGACCCCAGAAAGACGACTATGTTTTTCCCTTCCAATCCGCCGTTCATGACAACCTTCTCCTTTCCTGTTTTCTGCCGCAGGAACGGAAAAGGACTTCCATTCCCGACAACTTGACATCTTTTCGCATGACATATTCTCCTCATCTTTTCGAACTTGTTTCTTCCAAATCATAAAGGGCCGGGCACAGCCGAAGCTCCATCCTCCGTTTCCTTTATCCTATCATACATCCTTTTCTTTCTTATATTGAGGACAAAATTTATCATCTGCCCAAAGTTTTGTGGCTCTGATAAATTCTTCTTCGGTAACAGCATGTCTTGTCTCAACACACCATGGCTGTCCTTTTACAGTAGCACAATTACTGCAATAAACACCAACTCCCCAATGCCATCCACGTCCAACAATAGGATCATTAACTTGCTTAAAACAAACACACTTCCTGCAAATTTCAATGTCTCTCACTATAGGCTTTCCTTCGAACTTCTTGTCCATTTTCTTTCTCCGTCCTTGTTATGATGGTTTCAATTAGCTGCGGCACAGCCTTGGACGAACTCCGCCTTCACGATCAGCTTGTCCTCCCGGGAATCTTGTTTTCCCCCGCCTGCACGGGGAAAGTTCTTCCTTTCGTTCATTGTCCTTTTCCCCACGGTGCGGGGGGCGTGGAACAGGGGCCGCGCTCCAAGGGGTTGCGCATGACGTTTCTCCCATACAACGCAAGGAAAAGGATGTGCAAAGGCAGATACAGCACCCCCAAGACCTCCGACTGCAGCGTGTGCTGTCTTTCATGTTCGGCAATGTCCGTTCCCATGAAAAAAACCGTGTCGTTCCGAAAGAGGATCACATTGCCCAGGGTAAGCGCAATGGCGCCTCCGCGCAACAACGGATTGTTGTAAAAACAGACTGCGTTGTGAGCAAGACGAATACGGCTCCTTTTCGGAGAAACACACAATCCAAGCAGGCCCGCGGCAAGACCGATCAGCGTGTTGGGGAGGCCCCAGATTTTGCCAGGAATACTTGTCATTTTTTTCTTTCCTTTATGCCGCCATCAAAAAAACGGCTTTTTCCGCTTCCGCGGAGACTTTTTCGATCATTGCAAAGTTCAAAAGTGAAAAATCGTTGTCATTCATATTGTTATGAATTGTGGAAAAGATCTTGCCGATCCCTTCGCGGAACGGGACAAACGATGGTCCGCTTGAAAAACAGACGCTTTCGATCCCCCTCGCGGCAAAGGCATGCGCATCGCTCATAGGCATGAAGCCTTGTTTGCAGTTCCGCAGGGAACGGGCGGCAGGGCAGTTCATGGGATCAAGGTACACCTGATCGAAACAGCCGACCACATCCAAATTCACGCACCCTCCGATACGCTTTTTCACACGACGAAGGTAATGAGAAGCGCCAAGCGCTCCCCTTTCCTCTCCGTTGGTGAACACGAATTCCACGCAGGAAGGCAGTTTCCCCATAAGAAAAAGCATCACGAGAAGCGCCATTCCGTTGTCGTTGTAGCCGCAGCTGCCGCTCACGGCATCGAAATGGGCACAAAGAACCACGGTTTTTTCCGCGGAAGAGGGCAAGACCAATGCCATGTCGTCCCAATTTTCGTACGATTTTCCCTTGCTCTGCAAAACCTCCTCCAAGGCCGCTTGACGCGCAGCATCGGTTTTCTGACAGAGATGCTTCAACAACACTTTTTCTTCTTCGAACATGAGGACTCCTTTCGTTGCCTTCAACTGATCTATACGGGAGGCACGAAAGGAGTTTTTGTTCGAATTGCGCAACAACACTCTTTTGAACACGAAAAAAAACTTTCTGTCCCCTCCTCACAAGAATGATATCGGAGGCTCGAAAGGATTTCCCCTGCCGCGGAAAGGATTATTGGAACATCCAGCCGCCCCAATGGATGTGGCACTATTTCGCGTTCGTCATGACCGGTCCCAGCACACCCACGGAGAAAAGGTTGATTTTCCACTTTCCGTCCATGTGCCAGATATCTTTGGCGGAGAAATCGACATCGACTTTCAGGCGGCCCAATTCCGAAGCGGCGTCTCCCATTTCTTTTTCCAACCACTTCTCCTGGAGATCGGGCCACTTCTCCTGGAGCTCGGGGTCGGCCAGAGTGAGCGGGATCGCTTTGGCATCCTTGATCCGGCAGCTAATGGAGGCTGCCGGGTCCCCCGTGAAACTCTCTCTGCTGCATCTCTCCCGATCATCCGGAGCGTGCACAAGAACATACTCCCTGTCATTTTCTCTGTCGAAGCAGCGGCAGATCGGCATGACGAAACGTTCCATCTGGTTGCAGGTAACAAGAGCATGATACACGTTTTCATAGCGGCCTTTGGGAATCGGCATCAAAAGCAGCGGATCGAAGACCTCTCCGGGGGGCACATTTCTGTCCCGCAGGATCCTGTAATTCCCCCACTCCATAACGGTTTCGAAGGGCAACTCCTTCAAATCATAAAAGGGAACGGCGTCCAGAAAGAACGATACGGGTATATCGACCTGATCTTTCAGAGAATCCACAAGGCGGGCCAGCCGGACAAACGCCTTTTCCTGCGTATCCCGAATGATGCGCAGAAACTGGCGTATCTTGACGCTGCCGACGTCCCGGGGGATGATGGGATTATTCACGTCCAGCCCGTAAAGGTTGCAGATGATCCGGCGGATACAGTAAAGATCCAGGGCGATCCGCTCTTCCAGGGCCGAATCATATTCGGTTTTTTCACACTCATAGAGAATGCTTTTTGCCCGCGTCTTTTTCTCTGCCACCGTCCCGTAATCCGCCAGCATGGGGAAAAAGGTGTCCGTTCCCTTGTCTTCCCCCTCGGGTTTGTACTTGATCAGAAGAACGTTGTCCTCCTTGATGTCGCCGTGGGACAATCCCGTATTCTTCAGGCCCCACACCCCGCAGACGAGAAAAGCGGCAAGGCGCAGGACCTCCTCCGGGTCTTCCAGCCAGGCTTCCTTTTCGGAAACGGCACTTTTCAGGGACTTGCCCCGGGGCATGAAATAGCAGGGATACTTCTTCCACTGTTCCTCCTCGAAAACAAGCGTTCCCTGCCAGGAATGGAATTTCATCAACGCACCAGAAAACCTCATGAAGTTTCGGTACTTCCGGATGCTTTTCAATTCCTGTTTCGCAACCGAAGAGCCGGGATCCAGGATCTTGATCACCCAGTCCATATCCCAGATGCTGTAAACCGCCCCGGCGCCGCCGCATCCGAGAAAATCCTCCAGCTGCCAGGGGAACCGGGCCCCGGCCTCGGTCTCGATGATAACCATTTTGCCGGCCTTTTCGGCCCACTGCACCTTCGTCATTACAAGTTCTCCATCTCTTTCTGCCTCCGGAAATAC
>JAGAEF010000297.1 GCA_017613255.1 Lentisphaeria bacterium | reverse complement strand
GGTCCGGGGATTGGCGTAATAAGCCTGCAGTTCCCGCTCGCTTTCCGGATGGACAAGCCGGAACTGGAGCTTGGCGGAAAGTTTGATCAGATTTTCGATGACCACCTTTTCTTCCTTGGTGGCAAGGGGCACGCGCATGGAGATATACTCCCGTCCGGCGGGGGCGATGTCCGCTTCATAGATATTCTTCCCCGTAAGACGCTTGCGCAAGGTCTCTATGGCGATGTCCCGGTACTGGTCGAAATTCTTCTGGATCTTCTCCTTGTCCGCCTTTTCGGGAACAAGGGCCAGCATGAATTCGGCGCCGCCGTCCAGATCGATCCCCAGACGGATGGAGCCCGCGGAATTCTTCCGGATGACGGAGATCACGTCCCGGTTGGTGGTGATCTTCTGGCTCTTGACGATGACCCCTTTCACAAGGGAGGGAAGCTGGATGCCCTTTTCCGCGGCAACCACTTCCAGCGCGGCGGAATTGGAGGGAGCCTCCCCTTTGGCGTACTTGGCTTTGGCGGCCTCGATGAGTTCCGAAGCTACCTTGGAGGAGGGATCGGAAAGGATCTCCCGGAAGGTGTCATAGAAATCCCGCTGTCCCAGAGGGTACATGGAGAAGAGGAACACGCCCAGCACCAGCAGGGCGAAGACCGATCTTAAAATCACAGGTTTCTTGTTCATTTCTTTTCAGGCTCCGCATTGGCGTTGTTTTCGGGACGGACGATCTGGTTTACGGCGTTCTTGAGCACCTTGATGCGGGCGTTGTCGGAAACACGGATGACGAAGTGATCTTCCTTCACCGTATCCACCGTTCCCATGATCCCGCCGATGGTCACGACCTCTTCCCCCACCTTGATGGAGGAGAGCATCTCCTCTTTCTTCTTGCGCTCTTTCCTCTGTCCGTTCCACATGAGGAAGATGAAAACGCCCATGATCACGATGAAGGGGACCATTCCGCCCAGACCTTCCATCATGCTCTGGGGCTTCCCGGGGCCTTTGGCGGGGGTCTGAGTCTGTGCAGTGGTGGCGGCGGCGGGGGCCGCAGCGGCAGTAGTTTTCGCAACGGGCGCTGCATCGGCAAACGTGTAGATCGTCATACTTTCTTCTCCATATTTTCAAGTTGTTTTTTTGTCGGTATCCCGTAATTTACACCGGAAGAACCCTATGTACAAGGGGAGAAAGCGTTTTTCAGGAAAAATCTTCCGCAAAACACGTTCCGGACCGCTTTTTTCTCTTCTTTTCCGTCCCTTCAAAGGAAAAAATCACTTTTTCAGGGAGATGGTCACACTCTTCATGAGGCCTTCTCCGGAACTTTCCGTAACAAGGTCCTCCTCGTTCTCCAGCGTAATGTGGATGATGCGCCGGTCATGGGAGTTCATGGGAGGCAGAGTCTTGGGTTCTCCCCAGCGGCGGACCTCCTTGGCGGCGTCCAGCGCCTGCTGACGCAGATTGTCCTCCACATCCTGTCCGTCGTCGGAAAATTCCCTGCGGGAGTTCCTTCTGGGAGGACGGTCCTCGAAGGACCTTCTGCGGGAACCGCGTTCGCTTCTTTCGCCCCGGTCGCTTTTGTCGGAGGACTTTTCCCCTTCGGCACGGTCGGAAGAACGCTCCCTGCGCTCGTTCCTGGAGGCATAGCCGTCCAGATCGATATAGACTTTGGGGAAGTCCGGATTCTCCTTCTGCATCATCTTGTTGAGGATGAGCTGGAGACTTTCCAGCGTCTGGCCCTTGCGTCCGATGATGCGTCCGGCATCATCGCTGTTCACATAGAGATTGATTTTGCTTGTACGCCCTTCCGCCTTCACGGTCCCTTCCAGTCCCAGATAGTCCAGCATGGTCACAAGGGCGACTCTGGTCTTGTCCACCATTTCGTCGGTGATGGGAATGTTCACCCGTTCCCGGCGCACTCTGCGCTCTTCTTTGCCTTCGTCCTTTTCCTCTTCATCCGCGCCGCAGGAGTCCTTTTCCTCTTCCTTGGCCTCTTCGCCGGAGGAAGACTCTTCTTTGCAGCAACAGCAGCAGGGAGCGCTTTCCCCGGGTGCCTTTTCCGTGGAGGATTCGTTTTCAAGGGGGCTGGCGGCATTCTTTTCCGCTTCGAAAGTTTCTGCTGCGGGGGAAGAGACCTTCTCTTCCGCGGGGGTTTCCTGGATGTCTTTTTCGTTTTCCATCATTCAAGCCTTTGCTTTTAGGCGGGTTTGGATGCGGAGGAACCTGCCTCCTTCTCCTCTTCCCTTTTTGCGGTGTATTGTGAATATTTCATCTGCAGGATGCTGAAGATCTGGCTGACCGTCCAGTACAGAGTAAGACCGGAGGGCAGATTGTAGAGCATCACAAGCATGATAACGGGCATGAACATCATCATCTTCTGCTGCATGGGGTCCGCGCCTGCGGAAGGGGTCATCTTCTGCTGCAGGACCATGAGCGCGGTCATGATGAGAATGAGGGGATGGATCCCGTAGCCGAAGAAGAACTGGGGCCCCACCAGATCCGGCTTGGTCAAATCCGCGGCCCAGAGGAAGGAGACGTGCCGCAGTTCCACGGAGGCGTCCAGCGCGGAATACAGCGCCAGGAACACGGGGATCTGCAGAAGGATGGGAAGACACCCGCCGAGGGGATTCACCCCTTCCTGCCGGTAGAGTTCCATCATCTTCTGATTCATGAGCTGGGGATTTTCCTTGTACTTTTCCTTGAGCTCCTTGACCTTGGGCCCGATCTTCTGCATCTTGCGCATGGAGTTGTTGGCCTTCTGGGTCACGGGCCAGAACACCACCCGCACGATGATGGTAAGGAGGATGATGGCGATCCCGTAGGAGCCGCACCACTGCTTCAGGTACTTGAGGAAGACCACCAGCGGACGGGCGAGAAACTCCATGAAGGAGAAATAGGAAAGGTGCAGGACCCCGATGGCGCTTTCCGGAAGCTTCCGGATCTCTTCCACGCTCTTGGGCCCGGTGTAGCAGTTCACCTCGAAGGTGCAGGGCGTATTGGCGGGAAGCGTCACGTTGGTGTAAACGCCGCCGATGGAGGGAACGAAATAGTGATCCCCCTCATTTCCCGGCACGGGCTTTTCCGTACGGGCGAGCTTGAACCCGCCGTCGAAAGGTTTCCCGGGAAAGAAGAGAGAGGCGAAATACTTGTTGGAGGTCCCGATCCAGTCCACAGGGGTGCTTACGGCGTTCCTGCGGAACTTTTCCTCCTTGGAAGAAGGACTTATGGAGGAAAGTTTCTTTGCGGAAGCGTGGCAGAATTCGATGTGGTGGGGGTCGTTGTAAACCTGATCGCCGGCAAGGTATTTGAGCGGCGGCAATCCCGCATTCCACAGGACGAGTTCAGGCAGAACGACGGGAGACTCTCCCGCATTCACGAAGGAGTAAACGCACTTGAGGGAGTAGGAGGCCGGGGCCAGCGTAAAGATCTGGGTGATCCGCAGAGAATCCTTGCCGTTCATGAAAAGTCTCTGCAAAGTCACCGAGCCTTTCTGGGCGGAAAACTTTTCCACCTTGGCCAGCTGCCAGGAGGCGGGAAGAGCCGCCGTGAAACTGCGCAGGGCGGGATCCGCCGGGATGAACGTCACGTTTTTCTTCTTGTCGATGGAATCCTTGTACTGGAAGAACTCGCTTCCCGTCACGCTTCCGGAAGGTGCGTCGATGGTGAAGGAGACCAGTTCGTTTGCCAGTTTCAAGGGAGGATAATCCGGAATGACGAACTTCTTTTCCGCAGGGGCCTTTGCGGGCTCTGCGGGAGCGGGAGCTTTGGCGGCGGGTGCGGGAGTTTTGACGGCGGGAGAAGGCTGCTGCGCCTGCGCGGGAGCCTGAACGGCGACGCTCTGTGCCGGAAGAGGCTGCTCCGCTGCCGGAACGTCTTTTTTGGAATAGGAGGTGAAATACCACCATCCGATGAGAAAAAGGACGGCGGCAAGGATCACCACGACAGATTCTTTATCCAGTTTCACGATATTGTCCTTTTCTTTCTCCCTGCGGACCCCGCACACGACAGGCGCAAGGCCCTTTTTTTCAGGCAAACTCACGGCTTTTCCGTCTGCTTGCCCCTCTCCCTGCGGAACAATCCGCCGAAAGAAAATTTGTCCGGCACCGGATCGTACCCGCCTCTGCAGAAGGGCTGACACCGGAGAAGCCGGAACAGCGCCAGAAGGCTCCCCCTCAGCGCGCCGAATTTCAGCACCGCATCCGCCGCATACGCGGAACAGCTGGGCTGGAACCGGCAGCACCGGGGCAGGTACGGGGAGATGCACAGCTTGTACATCTTGAGCAGAAGGAGAAGGAGTCCGGATAAGGAAAAAGTCAGCCGGAATTCCGGGAAGTACCCTTCCCGGGCGTCATCCCCGACTTTTTCATCAGATAGAGCAGCTGCCCGGCAACCGCATCCATCTTCATTTTCAGGATCTCCCTCCTGGGGATCAGCAGGATCCTGCATGGTCTCATCTCCGTTTTTCCGCTCAAAGTCCGCAAAGCTTCATGAAGAAGCCGCTTCGCCCGGTTGCGGCGGACGGCTCTTTTGTCGAACTTCCTGCCGCAGATCACCCCGTAGCGCACGCCTTTGCCGGATTCCCCGCACGGAGCGTGGATGAGGAGCGTACAGAAGGAAACATATTTCTTTCCGTTCTCCCGGACAAAATCGAATTCACTTTTCAGGGTGAACCGGTTTTCCCGTCCGATGATCCCTTCCCCGTGTTCCGGCATTTCGTTTTTCCCTGTTGGAACGTTTGACCGCGTCAGAAACGCTCCCCGGAAAAAATCACACGAGAGCGAGACGCTTGCGGCCCTTGGCGCGGCGGCTGGCGAGCACCCTGCGCCCGCCCTTGGTGGCCATTCTTGCCCTGAACCCGCAGCGGCGGGCTCTTACGAGTCTGGAAGGCTGATAAGTCCTTTTCATGTTGTTTCCCTTTCCCCTCCGCACCGCGGAGGCTTGTTGTTCTTTCCCTACCGATCCAGGGATCGCAAAAATTGACCAAATAATATACCCTGCTTCTTCCCTTTTTCAAGGTGAGAGCGCTTTTTTTCGATAAAAAAGTTTCTTTTTTTTGCATTTTCGCGCCGATATGCGGGGAAAAAGGGGGATTCTTTTCCTTTTTTTCGGGGGAGAAGGGGTTTTCCCGTTGAAATCCCGCCTTTGCGCGTGTATATTTACAGTTTAAAATCTCGCGCCGCCGGGGAGGAGTTTTTTTCGTTTCTCCGGCGGGAAAACCGAAAAAAACGTTTTTCTGCATACGAACAAACAAGGAGAAGCCATGTTCAAAGCAAGACAGGGACAGATGAACTTCCCCCGCATGGAGGAAGAGGTGCTTGCGTTCTGGAAGCAGAACGGCACATTCGCAAAATCGCTGGAAAACCGCAAAGGGAAAGAAGAGTTCGTCTTCTATGACGGACCTCCCTTCGCCACGGGGCTTCCCCACTACGGGCATCTGCTGGCCGGGACCATCAAGGACGTGGTCCCCCGCTATCAGACCATGCGGGGCAAATACTGCGAAAGGACCTTCGGCTGGGACTGCCACGGCCTGCCCGTGGAATACGAAATGGAGAAACAGCTGAACCTTTCCGGCAAAAAGGAGATCGAGGATTACGGCATAGACAAGTTCAACGAGGCGTGCCGCTCCATCGTATTGCGCTACACGAGCGAGTGGAAAGAGATCGTAACGAGAATGGGACGCTGGGTGGACTTCGAAAACGGCTACCGGACCATGGATCTAACCTACATGGAATCCATCTGGAACGTCTTCAAACAGCTCTGGGACAAAGGGCTCATCTATGAGGGCTACAAGGTCCTCCCCTACTGCGCCCGCTGTTCCACGCCCCTTTCCAACTTCGAAGCCAATCAGGGCTACAAAGAGGTGACCGATCCCACCGTGACCATCCGCTTCAAGCTCAAGGGAGAGGAAAACACCTACATTCTCGCCTTGACGACCACCCCCTGGACGCTGCCTTCCAACATGGCGCTGGCCTTCGGCCCCGATGTGGACTATGTGAAAGTGAAGGACGGAGACGTTTACTATATCCTCGCCAGGGCGAGGCTTTCCGCCTACTACAAGAAGGATGAGATGCCGGAGATCGTCAGCTCCTTCAAGGGAAGAGAAATGGCGGGCAAGCGGTACGAACCCTTGTTCCCCTACTTCCTGGGCGAAAAGGCCAAGGGCGGCTATCTGGTGAAGGGGACCGAATATCAGCAGGTCAAGGAAGGCTTCGACTTCGTGAAGGAGGGCGCCTATCAGGTCATCACCGCCGATTACGTCAGCACGGAAGACGGGACCGGAGTGGTGCATATAGCCCCCCTCTTCGGCGAAGACGACTGCGTGGCGGGGAAGGCCTTCGGGATCCCGGCGGTATGCCCCGTGGACGCGGAGTGCAGATTCACTTCCGAGATCACCGATTACACGGGTCTTTTCGTGAAGGATGCAGACAAACCCATCATGGAACGCCTGAAGGCGGAGGGCAAGCTGGTGGCCCGCTCCTCCGTCAAGCACAGCTATCCCCACTGCTGGCGGGACGACTCCCCCCTCATCTACAAGGCGGTCACCACCTGGTTCGTGAAGATCGATCCCATCAAGCAGAAGATGCTCAACGCCAACTCCCGCATGACCTGGGTTCCCGCCCACATCAAGGAAGGGCGTTTCGGCAAATGGCTGGAAAACGCCCGGGACTGGGCCATCAGCCGCAACCGCTACTGGGGCTGCCCCCTGCCCATCTGGCGGAACGAGGAGACGGGGGAGACCATCTGTGTGGGATCCGTGGCGGAACTGGAAAAACTCACCGGGAAAAAGATCACCGACATCCATAAGCATTTCGTGGACGATCTGGAGATCCGTTCCGCCTCCGGCGCCGTTCTCCGGCGCGTTCCGGAGGTGCTGGACTGCTGGTTCGAGTCCGGCTCCATGCCCTATGCCCAGAAGCACTACCCCTTCGAAAACAAGGAACGCTTCGAAAAGTGCTTCCCCGCCGACTTCATCGCCGAAGGGCTGGATCAGACCCGGGGATGGTTCTATACGCTGGTGGTCATGGCCGCCGCCCTCTTCGACAAGCCCCCCGCCCTGCACGTCATCGTCAACGGGCTCATTCTTGCCGAAAACGGGCAGAAGATGAGCAAGAGACTGAAAAACTATCCCGATCCCGGAAAGATCGTGGATACCTACGGCGCGGACGCGTTGCGGCTCTTCCTGCTGGGCTCCCCCGTGGTGCGGGCCGAAGACCTGAAATTCTCCGAAGAGGGGATCAAGGAGGTCATGCGGGGCGTCATGCTGCCCATCTGGAACTCCTTCAGCTTCTTCACCACCTACGCCAACGTGGACAACTGGACGCCCGCAGCCGACGGAAAGTGCCCGGAAAAACTGGAGAATCCTCTGGACCGCTGGATCCTTTCCTCCCTTGCGGACATGGTGGAGGAAGTGCGCGCTTCCATGGATGACTTCCAGCTGCAGAAGGCGGCGAACCGGTTCGAACAGTTCGCCGAAGACCTGACCAACTGGTACATCCGCCGCAGCCGCCGCCGCTTCTGGAAGAGCCAGAACGATTCCGACAAGAACGAGGCCTACGCGACCCTCTATTACGCGCTCCTCACCTTCGTCAAGTGCGCCGCCCCCTTCATCCCCTTCGTGACGGAGGAGATTTACCGTACGCTGCGCACCGATTCCATGCCCGAATCCGTGCATCTCTGCGACTATCCCGAAGCGGAGACCTGGAGAAGGGACGCCCGTCTGGAAAAACAGATGACCGCCACGAGAACCGCCGTCTCTCTGGGCCGCTTCATCCGCACCCAGAAGAATCTCAAGGTCCGGCAGGTCCTCGCCAAGGCCATGATCGTTTCCGACGACGCGGAGACAAGAGACCTTCTGAAGGAGACGGAAGAGATCATTGCCGAAGAACTCAATGTCAAGGAGATCGTGCTGAGTTCCGACGAAGAGGAGCTGGTCACCTTCTCCGCCAAGGCGAACTTCAAGGCGCTGGGGCCCAAGCTGGGGCCGGCAATGAAGGAGGCCGCTTCCCTCATTGCCAAGTTCTCTTCTCAGGAGATCGCCTCCATCGTCCGGGGGACTCCCCGGACCATCACGCTTTCTTCCGGGAAGGAGTTTCAGGTCACGGAAAGCGATCTTGCCATCGTCCGCACGGAGAAAGAGGGCTTTGCCGCCGCCACGGAAAGCGGGATCACCATTGCGCTGGATACCACGCTGAGCGCCGAACTCATCGAAGAGGGCATTGCCAGAGAGTTCATCAGCAAGGTCCAGAACATGAGAAAAGAGAACGATCTGGAAGTTTCCGACAGGATCGACGTGGAATTTTCCTCCGATGCGGACGTGGTCAAAGCCGTTTCCGACCATGTTCAGCACATCGCCCAGGAAGTTCTGGCCGTCAACGTGAAGAGTGCTTGTGTTCCCGAAGGCGCAGTCAAGTGCGACATCAACGGGCACGAAGCCTTCCTTTTCATCCGGAAAGCCTGAAAACCCTTAAGGAACACGATTATGAGCGAAAACAGAACCAAAAGGATCCTTTCCGGCATCCAGCCTTCCGGGATCCCCCATATCGGGAACTTCTTCGGCATGATGCGGCAGGCTCTGGACCTTCAGGAGAAGGGGGAAGCCTTCCTTTTCATCGCCGACCTCCACTCGCTGACCACCAACCCCAAGCCGGAAGAGCTGCGGGAACGCATCGACCGGCTTGCTCTGGACTTTCTCGCCTGCGGACTGGATCCGGAAAAGACCGCCTTCTTCCGGCAGAGCGACGTGAACGGAGTGTGCGAACTTTCCTGGATCCTCAACTGCATCACCAACATGGGGCTTCTGGAACGGGCCCACAGCTACAAGGACAAGATCGCCAAGGGGTTCGTCCCCAACAACGGGCTCTTCTCCTATCCGGTGCTCATGGCCGCGGACATCCTGATCTACAAGTCCGACTGCGTCCCCGTGGGCAAGGACCAGAAACAGCATCTGGAGATCACGCGGGATCTGGCCATCCGCTTCAACCAGATGTACGGAGACGTTTTCGTCATTCCCGAGCCCATCATTCCGGAAACGGTGGCCGTCGTCCCGGGCATCGACGGGCAGAAGATGAGCAAAAGCTACAACAACACCATCGAACTCTTCGGAGACGAAAAGAAGATCCGCAAGAAGATCATGTCCATCCCCACCGACTCCACCCCCATGGAGGAGCCGAAGGATCCGGACAAGTGCAATGTCTACAAACTCTACTGTCTTTTCGCCGACGAGGCGCAGAAGGAAGCTCTCGCCGCCAGGTACCGGGGCGGGAATTTCGGCTACGGACACGCCAAGCAGGCGCTTTTCGAAGCCTACATGGACTTTTTCGCCCCCATGCGGAAACGCCGGGAGGAGCTTGCCAAAGATCCCGGCTATATCCAGAGCGTGCTGAAAAAGGGTGCGGAAAAGGCCAACGAGGTGGCCGCAAAGACGCTGGACGAAGTGCGCAGAGCCGTGGGTCTGCGGTAACGCTTTTTTTGAAAAGCTTTCCCCATGAAAAAGGAACTTGCGGTCTTTGCGGAAACAATATCCTGCCTCAAGGAAAAGGGGCTGGATCCCGTGGTCGTTGCCATGGGGGTTTTCGACGGCGTCCACCTTGGCCACGGGAAGCTTCTGCGGGAACTTGCGGTCATGGCGCAAAAACTTTCCGCGCACCCCGTTGCCGTGACCTTCTTCCCCCATCCCAGAAGCGTGCTTTCTCCGGAAAAGGCGCCGTTATTGCTTCTGCCTCCCGCGGAAAAAATCCGACTTCTCAAGGAAAACGGGGCGGAAGAAGTCGTGACGCTTCCTTTTACGAAGGAATTTTCCCTTCTCTCTCCGGAAGAGTTTCTGGACCGTTTCCTTTTCGGGCAGGGCGTGGATGTCCGGGGGATCTGCGTGGGAAAAAACTGGCGGTTCGGACGGGGAGGGAAAGGGGATACCTCCTTTCTGGAAAAGGAGGCGGAAAGGCGCGCCTTCCTCTTCAAGGCTGTGGAGGAACTGCGTCTCAAGGAAAACGGCAGGGTCATCAGCAGCAGCGCCATACGGGAAAATATCGCCGCAGGGCGCCTTGCCGAAGCGCAAGAGATGCTGGGCCGGCCCTACCGCCTTTGCGGAACGGTGGAGGAGGGCTATCACGTTGCGGGAAGCGTTCTGGGGACTCCCACGGCCAATCTGCGTCTGGAGTACGGGGTTCTTCCCCCGCTGGGCGTCTATGCCGCAAGGGTGGAAACGGGGAACAAAACCTTTCCTGCCGCCATGAACGTGGGTGTGGCGCCCACCTTCGAAAAGGAGTACGGAAAGATTTCTCCCCGCGTCGAACTGCATCTTCTTTCCCGGCCGGAAGGTCCGCTGTACGGCAAGTACGTTTCCGCGGAGATCGTTTCCTTCATCCGCAAGGAGAGGAAATTCGATTCGCCGGAGCTTCTCAAAGAGCAGATCGGGAAGGATATTTCGGAAATCGGGAAAGTTCTTGCGGAAAAGAGCGTAAAGAAAAAGCGTGAGGAATGACTTTTCCCGTCCCGCGGGGAAACGTTGAAAAGAGAACAGGGGGATTTTATGGAAGCAAAAGAAGAGGAAAAATATTTGAGTGTCATGGATCTGGCCTCCCTTGTGGGCGTTCCCAGAACCACCGTCAACGACTGGCTGGGCAAGTATTCCCAGTTCATCAACAGCGTCCAGCAGGGCAAACGCAAGGTCTATCCCCAAAGCACTGTTGCCATTCTCAAGGAGATCGGCTCCCTGCGCGCTGCCGGGCTCTCCTTCCCGGAGATCGAAAGGAAGCTGGCCGCCACCCATCCGCTTCAGGCCCTGCCCGATCCGGAGGAAAAAGGGGAAGAGACCGGAGAAAAAGCCTCCGTACCGCCCTCCCCTGCCGGGGAAACGCCCGCCGAAACGGAAAATGCGGCAACTGCTCCCGCGCCCGGCGCGCTTCAGGTCATTGCCCCTTCCGGGGACGATTTCGCCCGTCTTGTGGAAAATATGGCACTTCTTTCCGCAAAGGTGATGGAGGAAGAGAAAAAGCGTTCCGCCTCCCTCCGCCTTGCCGCGGGGGTTTTCCTTCTCTTTTTCCTTGTGATCCTGGGAGGATTCGGCCTTTTCTATCACCATTTCCGGCTTCTTTCCGACGCAAAGGACGTTCTGGAAAAAAAGAACAGCGAGACCGGAGAAAAACTTCTCCGCTCCGAAAAGGATTCCCTTGCCCTGCGTACGGAAAATTCCGGATTCAAGGCCAGTATCAAACAGCTGGAAAAGGAGCTCGACCAGCAGAGAAAGAGTTTTGAGTGCGCCATAAGGAACTCTCTGGAAGAAAACCGGAAGGCCCTGCGGGAAGAGCGGAAGAGAAACGATGAACTTCTCTCGGAAAAGGAGGCGAAGATCGCCCTGGAGCGGGAAAAATTCGCCGCGGAAAGACTGCGTCTCCTGCGGGAGCTGGAAAAAGCCCGCAATGAAAATGAGAAAAGAAAAGAGGCTCTTCCCGCCGAAAAACCAAAAACCTCCGACAAGTCTGTTCCTCAGAAAAAGGATGACGGGAAAAAGACCGTCGATCAGAAGAAGGAGACCGTAAAGGCCGCTCCCCAGAAAAAGGACGGGAAAGAGCCGGGGAAAGCGGTTTCTCAGAAAAAGGATGACGGGAAAAAGACCGCCGATCAGAAGAAGAAGGAGACCGTAAAGGCCGCTCCTGCAAAGAAGGATGACGGGAAAAAGACCGAAAAGACCGCTCCCCGGGAACCGGAAAAAGAGAAAAAGTCCGTTCCCGGAGAAAACAAGAGTGTGAAATGAAAAAGAGCCTTCTTTTTCTCCTGCTTTTTGCCCTGTTTCCGCTTCTTGCCGAAACGGAAAAGGAGACGGATCCCCTGCGGGAAAAGGCCTCTTCGGGAGATCCGGAGGCCGCCTTCAAGCTGGGAAACGACTACTATTACGGGGAAAACGGGAGAAAGAAAAATACCCATCTTGCCGCCCACTGGTATTTGCAGGCGGCAAAAAAGGACGTTCCGGAAGGCATGTACAACTATGCAGTCTGCCTAGAACAGCTTTCGGAGACCCCCGGGGACAAGTTCAAGGCCTTCCAGTGGTATCAGAAGGCGGCGGAAAAGAATTTCGATCCCGCAAGATTCCGCATTGCCGGATTCTATTCGCAGGGACTCAAGGAAGAAAACGGCAAAGTCCTCATACGCAAGTCCCCCGCCTCCGCGCTGGAACAGCTGGAGATCCTCAACAGCCGCGATTACGAACCGGGGGAACTGCTTTTAGCCTCCCTCCTTCTCCAGCCGGGGATCCCTCCGGCAAGGCAGGCGAGAGCGTACGGGATCCTGACAAAAGTCTGCGCCCGGAAACAGTACTCCCCCGCCGCATTGCGGATGCTGGCGGACTGCCATTACGGCGGGATCGGGTGCGAAAAAGATCCGGAAAAGGCCTTCCGCTACCTCACGAGCGCCTCCGAACGGGGAGATGCGGAAGCCATGGCAAAGCTGGGCTACCTTTATGAACACGGGGAGTTCGGCGTGAAAAAGGACCGGGAAAAAGCCTTCCAGTGCTACAGGGCGGCCGCCGGAAAACAGCACGCCATGGGTCTGTACAAGTACGGGGAGGCGCTGTTCGACGGGGTCCTCAAGGAGGAGGGAAAAGACGGAAAGGAGGCCATAAAGCTTCTGCGGACGTCCGCTTCTCTGGGGTGCGTGCAGGCCATGTACAAGCTGGGGACCATTTACGAATCGGGACTGGGCGGAGAGGAGGCCAACGCTGGGATCGCCGCAAGATGCTACTATGAGGCCGCCAGACTTGGTTTTGCTCCCGCGCAGTACAAATTCGGAGAGTTTTTCGCAGAAGGCAAGGGCGTCCGCACGCAGGACGACGGCGCCGCCTTCTACTGGTTCCGTCAGGCCGCCGTGCAGGGGCATCCCGCGGCGCTGCGCTGTGCGGGAATCGCCATGCTGGAGGGGAAAGGGACCGACCGCAGCAGGACGGGCGGATTGCGTCTCCTTCAGGAGGCGGCGAAAAAGGGGGACGTGACCGCCATAAGGCTTCTGGAAACCATGCGGTAAGCAGGGAAGAAAACAAGGCAACACGTTTTGGGATCGGACAAAAAGAGGAAGTTCGTCATGAGTGAAGGATTTCGGCTGGGACTTCTGGGCTCCGGTTCAGGACCTCGGAAGTCGGGCCCGATCCGGAACACACGGACGAAAAGTTCGAGTCCTTCTATGAATCCATGTGCAAACCGAAAGTCATCCACGACAATATCGATCACCTGCTTATCGCCAACGAAAACATCATGTACGATTTCGTGAAAATGGTCCGGGACGGCGTGCCCCCGAAAGCGGATCTGGCCGCCGCGGTCCGGGTACAGGGACTTGCCGAGGCCGTGGAAATGAGCGGAAAACGCAAAAGAACCATCCTTCTGGATGAGGCCGGAGTCCCCCTTGCGGAGTAAGCAAACGAAATCCCTCAAATGTGATTGAGGATGAGCATGCAGTCCCCGTAGCTGAAAAAGCGCATTTTCTCCTTCACCGCAAAGGCGTAGGTTTCCATAATGAGTTCATACCCGGCAAAGGCGGCTACCAGCATGAGAAGCGTGCTTTTGGGCAAATGGAAATTGGTGAGGAGAGCGTCCGCGGACCGGATGCGGTAAGGGGGATAAATGTATATGGAGGTATCCTTTTCCACGGGGGCAAAACTTCCGTCATCCAGCACGGAAGACTCCAGGGAGCGCAGGGAGGTCGTCCCCACGGCAGCGATCTTCCCGTGATTTTTTCTCGTTTCGTTGAGGAGGGAAGCAGTGTTTTCATCCAGAAGGAAGTGCTCCGCATGCATGGGGTGATCCTCCACGTTTTCCGCCGTCACCGGCTGAAAGGTCCCCTGCCCTACATGGAGGGTGAGTTCCGCCCGATTCACCCCTTTTTCCGCAAGTTTTGCAAGGATATCCTCGGTAAAATGCAGTCCGGCGGTGGGAGCGGCCACCGCGCCGGGCACGGAGGCATAGACGGTCTGGTACCGCTTGGCGTCCGGCGCATAGTCGGCGCTTCTGCGGATGTAGGGAGGAAGCGGCATGTGCCCCAGCCGGGAGACAAGAGTGTGCACGTCCCCGGTATGGAAACGCACCCGGCAGCTGCCGGAAGGATCTTTATAAACCAAAGTAAGTGTTTCTCCGGAAACTTCCCCTTCCGGGGTAAGGATCCGGAGAACGGCGCCCAGATTCACCCTTTTGGCGGGCTTCATCAGGCAGTTCCAGACCTGCGGACCTTCCGGGGCGGGGGAAAGAAGCAGGATCTCGATTTTCGCCCCCGTCTCCTTCAGGGCGAAAAGCCTTGCCTTGATGACCCGCGTATTGTTGAGCACGATCGTGTCCCCTCTGCCGAAAAAGTCGGGAAAGGCGGCAAAGGGCAGGATCGTTCTGGTTCCTTTGGCGGGATCCAGCACAAGCATACGGGAATCCCCCCGGTTTTCCGGCGGGTGCTGGGCAATGAGCTCTTCCGGCAGAAAATAATCGAAATCACTGGTGCGCATTTCGATACATTTCCTCATATTTTTCCGCCGTGCGGTCCCAGGAAAAATCCGTGCTCATGGCGTTTTTCCGCATCGTCAGAATGTCGCCGAAAGAGTTTTTGTACGTGGAATCCGCCCACAAAATCGTATTCTGCAACGCGGGAACGGTGAGGTCGTAAAAGACGAATCCGGTGGAGGAGGAGGGATCGTTCGCGTCATAATTCTTCACCGTATCGGCAAGCCCGCCCGTGCTCCGCACGATGGGAAGCGTGCCGTAGCGCATGCTGTACATCTGGTTGAGGCCGCAGGGCTCGTACCGGGAGGGCATGAGGAAAAAGTCGCACCCCGCCTCCAGAAGGTGGGCAAGACTATCCTCCGCCATGCCGATATGGCAGGCAAACTTCCCCCTGCAGCGTTCCATGAGGGAGGTGTATCTCCACTGCAGATGGGGATCCCCCGCGCCGATGAGCACGAATCGTGCCTCCATGCGGGGAAGCAACCCTTCCAAAGCGTCGGCAAGCACGTCCAGCCCCTTCTGGAAGGCAAGGCGGGAGAGCACGCCGAAGAAGGGAACGACCTTTTTTGAGCTTGTCTCATAAGAAAGACGGAAGTGCTCCGCAAGAGCCTTTTTGGCCTTTTCCTTGCCGGACATATCCGATACGGTGTAGGGCGCCGGAAGGAACTTGTCGCAGGCAGGATCCCATTTCTTCACGTCGATGCCGTTGAGGATCCCCCGGAGACGGCCTTTTCCCGCACAGTACCGGAGCGCCCCTTCCAGCCCGCAGCCGCAGGCGGAGGAGAGGATATCTCCCGCATAGGTGGGGCTTACCGTATTGACCTCGTCGGCAAGGGCGATCCCCCCCTTGAGGAGATTGAGTCTCCCGTAATATTCCAGAGCGTCGAAGCGGAAGAACTCCGGCGGAAGGCCCGTGCAGGCAAAGGTCTCCCCGGGAAAGTCCCCTTGATACCCCACGTTGTGCAAAGTGAGCACGCTTCTGCACTCCCGGAAGACGGGATTTTCCCGGTAAAGGGGACTTTTGAGGTAGGCGGCGCACAGCGCCGTGTGCCAGTCGTTGAGATGCAGGATATCCGCCTTCCTGCCCAGGGAGGAGGCCAGTTCCATGCAGGCCCGGGAGAAGAAGATGAAACGCTCCCCGTTGTCCCCGTAGGAAGCCCCCTGCCAGTCGTACAATCCGGGCCGGTCGAAAAAGCGGTCGTACTCGATGAAGCAGTATGTGAGGCCCTTTTCCGGCCGCAATGTCCGGACGCGGCAGCGGAACACCCCTCCGCGGAAGGGCACTTCCAGAGGGAACATGTCATCGTAATGCAGAGAGAGAGGATTCATCTTCCAGTTGTAGAAAGGAAGAATGACCGTGAGTTCATGTCCCCGCCGGGCAAGCGCCTGCGGCAGGGCGGCGGAAACGTCCGCAAGGCCCCCCGTCTTGGCAAAGGGCGCGCACTCGCTGGCGCACCAGAAGATGTTGTAACGCGTCCTTTCCTCCCCGGAAATCCTTTCCGGAGCGGGAACGGAAACACTTGTCTTCTCTTTTTTTCCGCCGGACCGGCGGAGGGGTTTCTTCCGCATGTGACGCTCTCCGAAAACTTCTTACGGCAGGAGTCCAATCATCTTGAGCGGATTAAAGTAGCCCACCTTGTCCAGCTCCTCGTCGGAAAGCAGTTCCAGAGAGGCAAGGAAATCCATGCACTTCTTCACGGAGGCGGAAGAGCCCACCAGACATTTTTTCACCGGATTGTGGAACAGCCCGCTGGGTTCCAGAACGGCGTCGTTGCCCAGAGAACTGTATCTTCCCGGAGGAAGCCCGCCCACGGAAGCGCAGTCGCTGGTGACGATGATGCGGTCCGCGCCCTTGACCCGGAGGAAACACTTGATGACCTCCGGAGGAAGGTGGTGCCCGTCGGTGATGATCATGGAAGTCACCTCGTCGCAGGCAAGCGCCGCGAAGATGGGATTGTGATGCCGGTGGACCATGTTGGGAACGCCGTTGCCCATGTGGGTGATGAGTTTCGCCCCCGCTTTTGCGCCGTCCGCAACATCTTTGGCGGCGGCAAGATCGTGCCCCATGGAGACCACGATCCCCTTTTCCGTGGCGTGACGGATGAGGTCGATGGCGCCCTCCCGTTCCGGAGCTACCGTAAGGATCTTGATGAAGCCGGGGGCAAAGGAGATGAGTTTTTCCAGAAACTCGATGCGGGGAGGCGCCACATAGGCGGGATTGTGGGCGCCCACGGCGCCGGGTTCAGGGGAGATGAAAGGCCCTTCCAGATGCAGTCCGGGGATCTGTTTTTCCAGTCCGTGGGAAAAAACCGCCTCGTGGATGACGGCGATGTTCTTTTTGTAGGTCTCCTCCGAAGAGGTGATGACGGTAGGCAGAAAGAGGCAGGTGCCGCTTGCAAGGATGCTTTCCGCGCACTTCAGGAAACGCTCCTGCGTCAAATCGGGCTCGGAAAAATCCACGCCCATATAGCCGTTGATCTGCAGATCCACAAATTCTTTTCTCATTTTTCACTTCCTTACGGTTGACATGGTTGATTGAAACGTCATTTCTTGTTTTTCCAGTCCAGCGCGCCCGTGGGACACTCCTTCACGCATTCGCCGCAGTCGGCGCAGTAGGAGGGCAGCCCCTCGTCGAAGGCGGTCCTCACCACCGTGGCGAACCCCCGCTTCATGGCGGAAAGAATATGCTTGTTGATGACCTCCGCGCAGGTCTTTACGCAGATCCCGCACCGGATGCACTTCTTGCGGTCGTGGATGATGAGGGGATGGCGGTTGTCCACCGTGCAGGGGCTTTTGGCGCCCTGGAACATGTCCGGGGCGGTCTTATACGCTTCCGCATACTTCTTGAGCTTGCAGTCCCCCTTGGCCGTGCAGGAGCATTCGATGCACCGTTCCCCTTCCTTCATCATCTTTTCCGCGGGAATGGTGGGGAAAAGCTCTGTAAAGGAACTTTTTCTCTCCTCCAGAGAGATGAAATCGGGCTTCACCCGGGGCGCGTCGGAGACCTGATCGCCCCGGAGGAACACGAGATCTTCTTTTGCAAGACTTCTCCAGTGCCCCCGGGAGACGTTGAAGAAGAAAGGCTCCTCCGTCTTTCTCCCTTCCAGAGCCGCCGCAAGAGCGTCCGCCGCCTTGTGCCCGGCGGCAACCCCCTCCACCACGGTGGCGGGTCCGCTTACGCAGTCCCCCGCGGCAAAGATCATTTCCCCGCAGGAAAGATCTTTCGAAACGGCCACATTTCCTCTCTT
This sequence comes from Lentisphaeria bacterium, assembly GCA_017613255.1. GTDB lineage: Bacteria > Verrucomicrobiota > Lentisphaeria > Victivallales > UBA1829 > RGIG5327. Next base: position 3,468 of record JAGAEF010000297.1, on the reverse strand, counting down.
GTCCGGCACCACCCCTTCCGGAGCGGAAGTCTTCTGCCCGATGGCGGCAATGACCGTATCCGCTTCGATCTCGAAATCGGAACCTTCCACCGGCACGGGGGAGCGTCTTCCGGAGGCGTCCGGGGCTCCCAGCGTCATTCTCTGGCAAAGGAGGAATTTTTTCCTGTTTTCCTCCCGGAGACGAAGGGGAGCGGTGAGAAATTCGAATTCCACGCCCTCTTCCCTGGCTTCGGCAAGCTCCGCCTTTTCGGCGGGCATCTCCTTTTCCGTCCGCCGGTAGACGATTGTCACTTTTCCGCCGCAGCGCAAGGCGGTCCGGGCGCAGTCCATGGCGGTGTTGCCGCCGCCCACCACGATGGTCTTTCCGGGATTATCCAGATTCTGCCAGTTCTTTTCGGCGATCCCTTTCAGGAAATGGATCCCCTGAAGGGCCAGATCTTCCCCTTCGATGCGCATGGAACTGGGCTTCCAGCACCCCACGGCAACGATCACGCCGTCGAACTCCTTTTTCAGGGAGTCCAAGGTAAAATCCCTGCCCAGCTTCATTCCGCACCGGAAAAGGATCCCCATCTTGACGAAATGTTCCAGCTCCCGTTTGAGCACGGCCTTGGGCAGACGGAATTCGGGAATGCCGTAGCGGAGAAAGCCCCCTGCTTCGGGATTCTGTTCGAAGACGGTGACGCTGTGTCCCTTCAGCCGCAGATAGTAGGCCGCGGAAAGCCCGGCAGGGCCTCCGCCCACGACGGCAACTTTCTTTCCCGTATCCGCCGGAATTTCTTCCATGTACTTTTCGTAGTAAAGATCCGCGGCAAGGCGTTTGAAGTCGTTGATGGAAACGGCCTCCCCGGTCACGTTTTTGCGGCAGTCCTTTTCGCAGAACCGGGGGCAGACTCTCCCTATGGACATGGGGAGAGGGATCTTTTCCTTGATGACTTTCAGCGCCTCCTCGAACTTTCCCTGTCTTCCCAGACGCACATACTCTTCCACTCTTGCGTGGGCGGGGCAGGCCAGCGTGCAGGGGGCTTCGCAGTCCCCGGTGTGTTCGGAAAGCAGAAGTCCCAGAGCGGTCCTTCTCATCTCCCGCACCTCATCCGTGTCGGATTCGATCATCTGCCCTTCCGAAGGGCAGGCGGAACAGCTGGGCAGGAAACGCCCGGTTTTCACGTCCTTGACCACGCACACGAAACAGGAGGTGGTCCGGGAAACGATGCCGTTTCCGCACAGGGCGGGGATCTCGATATTTGCCCGCATTGCCGCGGACCGGATCGTTTCCCCCTGCTTGGCAACGATCTCTTTTCCGTCTATACGAAATCTGATTTCAGCCATCTTTCTTCTCCCTGAACTCAATTTACCGGGGTTTTGGCCACCCGCGAGATCGCCTTTTTCGGACACAGTTCGATACAGGCGTTGCAGCGGATGCACTTGGAATTGTCCACCTTGATCTCCGGGGAGATCGCCCCGGCGGGGCAGTTCTTCCTGCAGAGATTGCACTTGATGCACTTTTTTTCGTCCGTTCTCACTTCGCACAGGGCGGAGCACACCTTTGCAAGACAGGTCTTCTGCTTCACATGGGCTTCATACTCGCTCCTGAAGTACCGCAGAGTGGAAAGCACGGGATTGGGAGCGGTCTGCCCCAGCGCGCAAAGGGATCCTTTCCGAATCTTCTGCCCCAGATCCTCCAGAAAATCGATGTCTTCGGGAACGCCCTTTCCGGCAACGATCTTCTCCATGGTCTCGTACATGCGGGTGGTCCCCACCCGGCAGAAGGTGCATTTCCCGCAGGACTCCCGGTGGGTGAAGTTGAGGAAGTATCTGGCGGTCTCCACCATGCAGCGCTCCTTGCCGATGACGATCATGCCCCCGGAGCCCACGATGGCGCCCAGAGCCTTGAGAGAATCGTAATCCACCTTCACGTCGAAGGCCTCCGCGGGAATGCACCCGCCGGAAGGTCCGCCCGTCTGCACCGCCTTCACCGAGCCTCTTTCCGCGCCGCCTATGGTATAGACGATGTCGGCGAGAGTCACCCCCATGGGCACTTCCGCAAGTCCCGGATATTTGAGGTCCCCGGCAAGGGCGAAGATCTTGGTCCCCGTATTCCCCGGAGTCCCCAGAGAGGCGAAGGAGTCCACGTCGGCAAGGATCACGGGCACGTTGGCGAAGGTTTCCACATTGTTGATGGAGGTGGGAAAAGAGTTCCAGCCGCTGTCCGTGGGGAACGGCGGACGGAAACGGGGCTGGCCCCGCTGTCCTTCCAGAGAGGCGATCATGGCGGTCTCCTCCCCGCAGACGAAGGCGCCCGCGCCCTCCTTGATGACGATCTCCAGAGGGGCGTTCCTTCCCGGGAGAAGGTTCAGACCTGCCTCATAAATTTTCTTTATGGCGATCTTCAGGTGTTTGATGGCAAGGGGATACTCCGCACGGCAGTAGATGAAAAGACGGGTGGCTCCGGTGGCGAATGCGCCGATAAGCATGCCCTCCAGCACCTGAAAAGGCACGCTTTCCATCATGGAACGGTCCATGAAGGCCCCCGGATCCCCTTCGTCCGCATTGCAGATCATGATCTTTTCCGCGCTCTTCTTGGCGGCAAGGAAGCTCCACTTCATCCCTGTGGGGAAGCCTGCTCCCCCCCGGCCCCGCAGCCCGGACTTCTTCATGGTTTCGATAACCTGTTCGGGCCCCATTTCGAAGGCTTTGGCAAGGGAGGAAAATCCGCCGTTGGCCCGGTATTCCTCCAGGTCTTTGGGGTCGATCCTGCCGGCAAGGCGGGTGACCAGAAGCTTTTCCAGTTTTCTGCGCTCTTCCGGCACGGTAAAACGCCCCTCTTCCGAAAGGGAGAGAATGGCCTCCACGCTTCTTTCATCCCCCTTCACCTGCCCGTAAAAGACGGAGGAACCGTCGGAAAGTTCCGCTTCCACGATGGGTTCGGCGTAACAGTGGCCTATGCAGCCCGTTTCCACGACAGGGAAGGACAGATTCTTTTTCCGGAACGCGGAAAGCACTTCTCCCGCCCCTGCGGCAAGCCCGCAGGACGCCGCGCCGATCTTGATGCGTCTGATCTCCGCCATCTTACGCCCCTTCCTTTTTGTATTCGTTGAGGATCCGGATGAGTTTCTTGCGGTCCAGTCTCCCGTAAACCTTCCCGTTCACGGCCATGACGGGGGCCAGCGAACAGCAGCCCAGACAGGCCACCACGCACAGGGAAAAAAGTCCGTCGGGGGTCGTTTCCCCGCCTTTGATGCCCAGTTCGGCGGTGATCCACTCCTGAATGTGGGGAGAACCCTTGATATGGCACGCCGTCCCGTCGCAGATATTGATCTCGAATTTGCCCGGCTTGTTGCGTTTGAACTGGGCGTAGAAGGTGAGCACGCCTTCCACTTCCGCGGGGGAAAGGGAAAAGTACTCCGCCGCCGCGCGTATGCCGTCGTCGGAAACGTATCCTTCCCGGTCCTGGATCATCTGCAAACCCCG
>JAGAEF010000296.1 GCA_017613255.1 Lentisphaeria bacterium | reverse complement strand
CATGCTGTCCATGATGGTGTAGCCCGTGGTCCCCGCCGCCGCAAGAAGGATGGGATAGAGTGCCTTCACGGGTAGCGTATTGAACCGGAGAAGGGAGCGCATGTCCTTTTGCGGCAGGATGAGACACCCGGCGGCCACCACGGCGAACCCGATGCAGGCGGTCCTTCCGGGAAGCGCCCCCAGACGGAACACAAGCGTGATGACGGCAATGAGCAGCACGGGAAGGGCCCGGATCATGGGGTAGGCCATGGAGATATCGTTCCTTTTGTACGCCTGAAAAAGCCCCACTACATAGATGAATTCGAAAAATACGCTGGCACCAAGGAACCCCCAGAACGGGAGAGAAAGTCCCCCCCAGTGCACCCGGGCGATGAGCAGAAAGGGCAGAAGCACCAGAATGGAAACCAGATTCACCACAAGATAGAAGGCGCCGGAGGGCCGCCCCGCCTTGCTGATGAAGTTCCAGCCCGCGTGGAGAAAAACGGAAATGAAAATGAGCGTGAATGCGGAAATGGTCATTTTTTGTACTCTTTCTTACGATGGAAAACGAAATAATTTACACGGTCCGGTGTCTTTTTTCAAGGCGGAAAGAGAAATCCTTTCAGGAAAGTTCCAGTTCGAGAACGATCGTCCCGCAGGGGGGGATCCGGACCCGCAGAAGCGTTTCCTTTTCTCCGCAGGAACGGAGCACGGCGGGGCGGGAGGGATCCTCGGAAAGAGCCCTGCACTTTTTCACCTTCCCCCGGATCCTTACGGCGGGATCCAGATAGGTGGTCTTTTCGTTCCTTGCAAAAAGCAGGAACCGCTTTTCCCCGGAGAAAAAGCCCCACACGCGGAGAAATTTTGTCTCCGTTTCCGGGAAAACGAAGGAGGAAAGACGATTGAGAGCGTCTGCGAAACGCGCAAAAAGCCCATTGTCCGCTATGGATTTTTCCGGGAGTCTCCAGAGCCAGGAGGGCTCTTCCCCCGTTTTTTCCGACTCCTTCCAATGGATCTCCTCCCGGAAAAGGATCATTTTCCCCTTCCGGATGAGTGCGAGACTTTCCCCGGTTTCCGTGAGCCCGAAAAAGGCAATCATTCCGGAATATCCGGCAAGGAATTTTTTTGCTTTCGGGGAAAGGAACGCGGGATGCAGGACAAGGAGAAGAGGCTCCTTTTCCGGGGAAAGATTTTTCTTGAGAAGAGAGCGTTTTTCGAAGGTCACGATGGAAGGAAGCACGGCGCCCGCATGGATGAGTTCATGAAGAAGCGTGTGGGAACTGGCGTACCGTTCCTTTTCCGGGGCGGAGGCATAGAAGTCGAACTCTTTGTCGAAGGCGCTTTCCTCCCAGAAAACGTGGGCGCAGGGGAGGGAAAAAACTTTCCCCTTTGCGGCAAGAAGCCGCACTTCGTCCAGCTGTTTCCATTCCGCAGGCGTGATCCCGTCCCCCAGACACTCCAGCACACCTTCTGCACACCGTTCCCCGTTGCAGAAAAGATTGTACAGGGTATAGGCTTCCGACCGCATCCGGCAGGGCGCATGACGCAGGGCGCTGTACTGTTCCATGCCGTCCTTGATGCACCCCAGAAGTCGTATCTTCGTTTCCGGAAGGACCGCTTTCGTGCGCAGAAGCATGGCCTGACACTTTTCCAGACAGGAGCTTTCCGTATCGTTCCACCCTTCCAGTTCCAGCACGGAGGAGCTTGCCTCCGCGAAAAAGCCGTCGACGGGGCATTTTGCCAGAAGGCGGTAGTCGATGCCGTACCGGAAAAGCGCTTCGAACGGGTCTCTCGTCCACGCGGTATTGAGAATGCAGAAAAAGCCCTCCTTTTTCAGGGCGGAAGCCGTTTTCTCCCAGAATTCGGCGTGTTCGGAAGCGTGAAAGAGACTCCATTGCTTCCGCAGGGAAGCAAGAATATGTTCTTTCAGTTTCTCCCGGGGAAGGTCGGGAAGCTTTTTTCCCAGAAAAAAGGAAAAGCGTTCCAGCATCTCCTTCGAAAAATCTCCGTTGCACAGGGCGAACCGGGGATGCCCGAACCCGTCGCAGCCGTGGAAGCCGTCGAAATGGTAGTCTTTGAGAAATTTCAGAAGCTTTTCCACGAAAAAGTCCGCGTATTTCCGCCCGGAGGAAAGGGTTTTCAAGGGGAAGATGCCGCCCGCAGGCTGTCCTTCGGCAGTTTCGTACCGGACCTCGGAGTGTTCGTCCGTCCACTCATGTTTGGCCCTTTTCACATGGAGGATCTTTGCCGTCTCTTCGGAAACGACCACATCGAAAAAGGAGGGAATCACCTTGATCCCGTATTGATGCAGTTCGTCCGCAAGTCCCCGCAGGTCGTATGCGGTCCATTTCTGCCGTTTCCGCTCTTCGTTGAAGCTTCTCCCGTAGTAGGAGCATTGCAGGTCGCCCAGATAAAAGTTCTTTTTCAGATCGGTGTGAGCGTGGAGGATCTGGGTGGAAAAGAGAAGAAGGGAGATGAGGGAAGGCTTCTCCTTCATGCGGCCCAGAAACTCCTTTACGCCGAAATCCTTTTTCTCCCGGTCGAAGCCGATGAGTTCGATCCAGATGCCTTTTTCGTAAGTCCCGCTCATGCTTTCCTCCTTTCGGGAAAATATACAGGAAAAAATATTCTTTTCAAGAGAAGAAGAGATTTTGTTCCCCAAAAAGGACACTCTCGCGGTCTTTCCCCGGGGAAAAAACCGTTTTTCCATTGAAAAAAAGCCTTTGGCGCGCTATAGTAGAGTGATTCTTCATGCAAAAAACAGGAGCGAACATGATTCAGGCCATATTTCTCATCCGGTCCATGGACCGCAAGGGACTGCTTTCGGGGATTTCCACCTACTTCTACAACCGGGGATTCAATATTCTCCTCTGTCAGCAGTACACCGACGACCGGGAAAACCTCTACTTCATGCGGGTGTGCGTGGACATTACCGATATGCAGACCACCCGGAAGGAGTTTTCCTCCTCCTTTGCGGAATTCGCCAGAACGCTCTCTCTGGAGTATTCGCTGAACTTTTCCGATACGCCCCAGCGGGTCGCCATTCTGGTTTCCAAGACCTCCCACTGCCTGTACGATCTTCTCGCCCACGCGCAGGACGAAAAGGATCTGGGGTGCGAGATCCCCCTCATCATCAGCAATCACCCGGATCTGGAAAGCGTCGCCGACCGCTTCCGCATCCCCTATTTCTGCTTCCCCGTGGTGAAGGGGAAGGAACTGGAACAGGAAAAACAGATCCTGGAACAGCTGGACAAACACCATATCGATCTGGTGGTCCTTGCCCGGTACATGCGGATCCTTTCCAAGGATTTCATCGACCGCTACCCCGGAAGGATCATCAATATCCACCACGCCTTCCTGCCCGCCTTTCAGGGCAGCGATCCCTACCGCAGAGCGTGGGAGCGGGGCGTGAAAATGATCGGGGCAACCGCCCATTACGCCACGGTGGATCTGGACGAAGGCCCCATCATCGAACAGGATGTGGAAAGGATCACCCACGAGGCGGGCCCCAATGACCTGAAGCGCATCGGAAAAGACATCGAAAGACGCGTTCTCACCAGAGCCGTAAGGGCCCACCTTCAGCACAGGATCATTACCTCCGGAAGACGCACGGTAGTCTTTTCCCGGTAAGAAAAACGAAGCCGTTTTTACAGGAGAAAAAGGATTGAACGGTCTTTTTCGGAACGATTTTTTTCTTCCCTCCTCTTCCCCCCTTCTTCCGGAGGAAAAGGGCAGGACGGGGCGGATCCTTTTCTTTCTGGTTCTTGCTTCCTTCCTTCTCAAGCTCCTTTATCTTGTTCCGGGAATGGGGGAGCCTGAAATCTACTTAAGGCCCGACTCTCCCACTTATCTGGCCCCGGCGCGCTCCCTTCTTTACGATCTCACCTATTCCACCGGGGCGGGAACGGGGGAAGCCGCTTTGCACCGGACGCCGCTGTATCCATGTTTCCTTGCGCTCTGTCTGGGAATCAGCGGGGGGAGTCTCTTTTTCGTTGCCGCCGTTTCGGCGCTTTTGAGTTCCCTTACCCTCATTCCTCTGTATCTGGCCGCCAGAATGTTCCTGCCGGAAAAGTATGCCCTTTTCGCCGCCATCCTTTTTCTTCTGCAACCAACCGTTTTTGCCGTGTTCCCTCTTGTCACCTCCGATACGTTCTTCCTGCTGCTGGTCACGCTTGTCCTCTACCTGTATTCCCGTTTTCTCCGGGAGCGTTCCCTCTCTTTCCTTCTGTGGAGCGCCCTTTTCGCCTCCCTTGCCGTCCTGACAAGGCCCCTGATGCTTTTCTGGGGGTTCCCCGCCGTTTTCGTTCTTTTCCTTCTGCCCCGGTTTCCGCTGAAGAAAAAGGTCCTTTTTTCTTTCCTTTTCCTGCTGATCTTTCTCCTTCCTCCCGTGCTGTGGATCTTCCGCAATCATTCTCACGGGGGAGGGTGGCGCATCGATGCGGTTTCCGCGGACACCTCCATGCACAACGTTTCCACCTTCGAAAGCAGGAGAAACGGCATTCCCGCCTACATCCTGCGGGAGCAGTACATCCGTGAAGCGGAGGAAGCCTTCCGCAACGAGCCCGAAAAGTATGCCTCCAAGTCCGCCCGGCTCTCTTTTCATGAGGCCAGACTGGTCCGCACCATGAAGGAGCACCCCTTCTCCTACTTCCTCCTCCATTTCCGTCCGGAAGTACTGTTGCCCGACGGCGCGGCGTTTTTCGAAAATCTCCGCCTTACCCGGCCCGGCAGGAACACCTGGGACATCATCAACCGGAAGGGGATCCTTGCAGGGATCCGACACTACTTCGGGGGGAATCTTCTTCTGCCGCTTGCGGCATCCCCTCTTTTCCTCCTTGCCGGATTCGTCCTTCTTTTTGCGGCGGGCGGCGTACTGGTCTGCCTGTGGAAAAAGAGTTATTTCACCGTGTTGCTCTTTCTTCTCTTCTGCGAATACTTTCTTTTCATGACGGGTCCGGTTGCCATGCCCCGCTACCAGCTCCCCGCCCTGCCGTTTTTCTGCATTCTTGCCGCGGGATTCACGCAGTTCTGCAGGGAAACTTTCCGGAAGAGGAAAGAAGAAAAAAAGGACGCTTCTTCCGCAAAGGGGGAGGAATAATTCCGGAAATCAGAACTCCGCGCCGGAAAGAGTAAGATGCGGCACGTTCCGGAAGAGTTTCAGACAGAGCGTTTTTGCCGGACGGGAAAGGGGATCCAGAAGAAAGGCCTTTTTGGCGCACGCTTCCGCCTCGGCGCGCTTGTTTTCCCGCAGAAACCTTTCCCCGGCGAAGGCAAGACGCATACTTTGGATCCGGTCTTCCGGACGGATGACCTTGAAGACCGTGTAGATGGAGGAGAGGCTTCCGGGAGAGGGGTATCCCTCCTTCCGCGGCACTTCGATGCGGCAGAAGTAGCGCAGACGCTCCGGCATGTAGCGCATGAGGACCACAGGGGAGTCCGCTTTGAGTTTCACGGCATCGGCAATATACCGTTCCGAGTAGATGTGCGGCTCCCCAAGATACCCGGCATTGTGGATGAAAAAGTCTGCCTTGAGGGAGTTGCAGAATTTCGCCAGATCCTTTTCCGTGCCGTGATAGAGGATCTTCAGGTACTTTTCCGTGGGCTTGCGGATCCGCTCCAGCCCGAACTGGGGCTGAAGGGCGATGGCGCATTTCGCATAGCAGAGGAGCATGGGGCCCACGGTGAAGTCGGTAATGACGCATTTCCCTTTCACGTCCTCCTTGCGGAACCACTGGATCAATGCCGCCGTCTGGCGCAAATGCACGTCGCTGGAATAGACCCGGTTTCCCAGAAGGGAGACGCTCGTTTCCAGAATCAGCACGAACACGGCGAAAACGGCGGGAAGTTTTGAAAGAAATCCGTACAGGAAAGCCCTTCTCCTGTTCCCGTTCCTTTCCTGCGTGCGTTTTTTTATGCGCAGCACGATGGCGCAGTCCCGGAGAAGCAGAGGCAGCGAAACGGCAAGGAAAAGAACGGCGAACTCGTGATACCGCACGATGTAGACGAACGCCCCCAGAAAGAGGAACGTGAAACTGTGGAAGAAAAGGACCTTGGGCAAACGCCTTGTCAGGCGCCTTGCGCTGGTGGAAAAGAGGGGCATGAGGAGAAGCAGAAACAGGAATCCCCCGGCGGCAACGGGAATGTTGAGCAGTTCGGAAAAGACCTTCATGCCCCCTTTGAACGACTTTGATCCCGTGAAAAGGGAGATGGCGGGGAACATGGTGCGCAGTGTTTTCCAGTCCGCGGAGTGCATGGCGGGGGTCCACAGGATCCTTGCGTCATAGGAAAGAAGAGCAGGATCGCGGGGCTTCACGTTGCCGAACCGGAACTTTGCCCTGGTGAGTTCCGAAAAGTGGGAGTAGGCGGAAAGATACTCTTCGTTCCGGATCGCCGTGTGCCAGAATCCGTAAAGCGCTCCCAGAAGAAGCAGGACGAAAAGGAGTCTTTTGCCGGCGGAAAGAGGGAATTTGAGGGCAAGGAAAAGGGTCAGCGTCACAGCGGGAAGAAGCACCGTTACCAGAGGCGACATGATCATGAGATAGGTCTGATTGAAGGGGACGAAAAGGGCATTGAGCACGGCGGCGCAGGCAAGGAAAATCCACGCCTTGAGCCGGGAGGGCTTCACCTCCCCGATGAGGACGTATCGGGCGAGTTCGAACAGGGCAAAGAAACTGAAAAGCCCCAGCGAGAGATCCCAGAAGGCCAGGGCGCAGAAGCTGCACAAAAAGAGAAGAAGATATTTCCAGACCTTTTCCTTCCGGTAAACGGAAAAGAGCAGAAGAATGGCTGCCGCAATGAAGGGCATGGCGAAATTTCCCCGGATGAGGTCCTGCCCCGTGCTCCGGGCAATGGCGGAAATGGCCACGGCGTGGAACATTCCGCCGAAAAACGCTTCCTTCCTCCCGCATCCAAGCGTAAGGAGCAGAAGAAACAGGAACCCGGAAGAAAGGCTCATCCATGCCCGCAGAAGCACGGGTACGAAGCCGGCCAGATCCGGATTGTCCTGAAAGCGCAGTTCCTCCTCCGTGGGGATTCTTGCCCCGAAAAGGGCTTTCTTGATCCGCCAGGAGCCCCCGAGAAACCATTCCAGCCCCATGATCATCTGCCGGTAGGGGGCCAGATCCTCCAGTCCGTGCAGTTCATTTGCCCTGTCCGGGATCTTCCTGCCTGCGGCGATCTCCTGCGTATAGTAAAACATCATGGCGCATTCGATGGTGTAGGGCATGAAATTCCTGTGGGAGTACGGGAGAAACTTTTGCAGGAAGGAAAGAGTGCGCCTTCCCCCGGAAGGGAGGATCTGGGCAAGTCTTTCCGCCTCCCGGTTGTAGTTGTGCGTCCGCATGGCAAAGGCGGCCAGAACGCACAGGAAAAAGAGCAGGATCACGGAAAGAACGTATCTTTTCCGGGAAGAACATTCGTCCCCGCCGCACAAAAGTTTCATATATGCTTCCTCCTCCCCTGAGAGGAGGGGATCTTCATGTTTTCCCGGTACTTCATGACGGTCCTTCTTGCCACGGAGTAGCCCTTTTCCTTCAGCAGTTTGGACAAGGCGTCGTCGGAAAGGGGCCTGGAAGGATCCTCTTCTTCGATCATCTCCCGGATCATTTCCATAAGCGCCCTGCTGGAGGCCTCCTCCCCGCTTTGGCTGGTGAACCCGGTGCTGAAAAAGTATTTGAACTCGAAAAGTCCCCGGGGAGTGAGCATGTACTTCTGATTGCACCCCCTGCTGACGGTGGAATCGTCCACGCCCAGCTTGTCCGCCGCCTGATGCATGGTCATGGGCTTGAGGGCGCTGCCCCCGTGCTTGAAGAATTCGTACTGTTCGGAGACGATGAGTCTGGCAATGCGCAGAATGGTGGAGGAGCGGTGCTCCAGTTCGTAAATGGCCAGTTTCCCTTCCGTGGTCTTTTCCCGGAAATAGTTTTTTTCCTCCGGGGTGAGGCGGGGGGAGTTCATGAGGTCGTCGTAGGCGTGGGAAAAATAGAGTCTGGGCATGCTCCGGTCATTGAGGCTGACCGTATACTCCCCGTTTTCGTCCTCTTCCACGATCACGTCGGGAACGATCCGGTTGTTCTTTTCCGGATTGAAGCGGATCCCCGGGCAGGGATCCAGCTTTTTGAGTTTTTCCAGCAGGGAGGAAAGTTTTTCCATGCCGATGTTCAGTTTTTCCGCCACGCGGGGGAGCCGGTTCTTCCCCACGTCCTCCAGATGATCCTTCACGAGTTTCTCCAGAAGGCGGTCCTTGTTCTTCTTCCGTTTCAGCTGCAGAAGGAGACATTCGGAAAGGGAGGAGGCCGCCACGCCGGGGGGATCGAAACTCTGCACGAGGGCGAGTGCCTCTTCGGCTTCCGGGAGCGTCACGTTGGCGGTCTGGGCCACATCGGTGAGGGCGTCGGTGAAATAGCCGTTTTCCTCCAGAGAACCGATGATGCATTCGGCGGCGCGTCTCACGTTTTCCGCCGCATCGGCAAAGGAGAGTTCCTCCATGAGAACGTCCTTGAGATTCTGTTCTTTTGTGAGGTTGTCGAAAAAGTATTCCCTGGGGTCTTCCCTGCCGGGAGAGGCGTTTTCGGTCTGTTCGTCTCCGGAGGGGAAAAACCCTTCCCCCCAGTTTTCCGGATCCTGAGCAAGCTCCTGAAGGTGTTCGTCCCAATCCTTTTCCGTTTCCTGGCCGGGCTCGGGGGAAAGTGTCTCCCGGGAAAGGGGGGAGGATGGTGCGTCTTCATCGATGGAATACTCCTCTTCCCCGTCATCGGACAGGGAAAAATCGTCTTCTTCGGAGGATTTCTCCTCCGGCACGGGGGCTTCTTCTCCCGGTTCGGCAAGTTCCAGAAGGGGGTTGGAATCCACAAGAGTGCGCAGAGAAGCCTCCAGATCGGTCATGGAGCTTTCCAGAAGCTGGACGGAGTGGAGCTGATGGGCGGAAAGTTTCAGCTTCTGCGTCTGGCTGGTATTCTGGGAAAGCTCTCCCGAAAGGTTTTGCGAAAGGGTGTCTGCCATCTTGTGTCCCGAAAAGTTGAAAAAGTTTCCTTTATTCCCATTACAAAAATGAAAAAACGTACTATAGTTATAATATACCGGAAGCGGGGGAAAAAGCAAACCGCGGAAACGGGTTTTCGAAGCATTTTTTGTGAGGGCTCTTTTGCGTTTTTTTGACGCGTTCCGTTGAAAAAAAGGGCTCCTGTGGGGAAGATATATGGGATTCGGAATGACAGTTCTGGGGAGCGGAAGCTCGGGAAACGCCAGTATCATCCACGCCCCGGAAGGAAACATCCTTCTGGATGCGGGATTCAGCGCAAAGGAGCTGGAACGGCGCATGGAGGCGTGTGAAATCGAGCCCGATTCGGTGCGTGCGCTCCTTCTCACCCATGAACACACCGATCATACCAAAGGGTGCCGGGTGTTCGCCGACAGGCACCATATCGACGCCTATATGACCTCCCCGGTCTGCCGCGCGGCGGAAAAGGGAGGATTTCTTCCGGAAAACTACGTTCTTTTCTCTCCGGGGGATACCTTCGATCTGTACGGCGTGGACATCAAATCCTTCACTCTGCCCCACGACGCCATGGATACGGTGGGATTCGTGTTCCGGCACGGGACAAGGAAGATCGGGGTGGCCACGGATCTGGGGCATGTGAATACGCTCATAAGGGAACAGCTCAGGGGGTGCGATCTCATCATGCTGGAATCCAATCACGATCCGGAAATGCTCCGGAACTCCTCCCGGGCGCTCTCCCTGAAGAGAAGGATCCTTTCCCGGCACGGGCATCTCTGCAACGAGGACGCCTGCGCCGCGCTGGAAGAGATTGTCACGGCGGAAACGCATGAGATCATCCTTGCCCATATCAGCTCCGAGTGCAACGATTGCGGGATCGTGGAAAATCTTGCTTTTCGTACATTGGCGAAATTGAAAAGGGAAGATATCGTATTGAAGGTGGCCTTGCAGGATTCTCCGCTGGGGTACTTCCCCGTGGACTGAAGGGACTCCCGCAGGCAAAATCGACTATGGACAGCGAAATTTCGGAAAAAACGCGGCAGGAAAATGCCGGAACAGCCGGGGAGCAGCAGTTTGCGCCGCCTCCCGTTTCTCCGCTGCCCGGATATTCCTCCGGCACTTACGGGGTCAAGATCCCCGTGGTGATCGACGAAGGCGCCGGGGAAGGGCCGGGGGACGGGGACGCTCCGGAAGAAGCGCCTCTCAAGATCTTCTGCTACAGCTGCGGCCAGAAGCTGGACGTGGCGGGGCTTCCCGCGTTTTCCGTGGTGGACTGCCCCTTCTGCGGCGCCTCCCTCATCGTGCCCCGCTGGTTCGATTCCTACCTTCTGGAGGAGATCGTAGGGGAGGGGGGGATGGCCACGGTGTACCGGGCGCTGGATCCCGCTCTGGACCGGGAAGTGGCCGTCAAGATCATGTCCGTTACGGAAGAGACCGACGAAGAGACGCTTTCCCTCTTTCTGGAGGAGGCCCGGACCGCCGCCACCATCAATCATCAGGCGGTGGTGGCCATCTACACCTGTTCCGTGGCGGAAGGGAAACCCTACATCGTCATGGAGTTCATGGCGGGGGGCTCCCTGGAAAAGATTCTGGAGGAGAAGAAAGGCCCCGTGGACGTCCTGCAGGCCTGCAAGTGGATCCTGGGCGTTTCCGACGGTCTGGACCGGGCGGCGAAGTACGGGATCGTGCATCATGACATCAAGCCCACCAACATCATGCTGGATCTGGAAGGCAACGTGAAGATCGGGGATTTCGGGATCGCCCAGAGAAGATTCGATTCCGCCTCCTCGGATTCCGGCACGGAAAATTCCTGGGGAAGCCCCTTCTACGTGAGTCCGGAAAAGGCAAGGGACGGCGAGGAATCCTTTCCCGGGGACATCTACAGTCTGGGGGCCACCTTCTACCACCTTCTCACCGGAGAACCTCCCTTCCACGGCTACAAGGATATCGAGGAACTCGTCTATGTGCGCATCGAAAAGGATCCTCCTCCGCCCTCCTCCCTGTGCCGTTCCATTCCCCCCGAAGTGGATTCTCTGGTCATGAGAATGATGCACCGGGATCCTTCCATGCGTCCCGGGTATCAGCAGATCATGGCGGAACTGGCTTCCTTCATCGGAAAAGGCAAAACGGGTCCTTCCCCCCTGACGGCGGCTCCCGCCGCCGTTCCCCCCAGACTGATCGGGGCGGGACGGGGAAGCAAAAATGCCTATCCGCCGCCCGCTCAGGGGGAATATGTTGCCGCCCTTCCTCCTTCTTCGGGGAAGGCGGGGAAAAACTCCGCCTTTTCGAAGGGGAAAAGCGCTCCCGGGGGAACTCCGGAAAAGGCCGTTCCTTCCGGTCCCGTCCCGGAAGCGGGCCCCTCGTCCGGCGCAGGGAAAAAGGCGGGATCCGGGGAAGCTCCTCCCGCAAACAAGGGCAGGGAGCTGGAACGGGTGATTGCCCTTGTCGCGGGCTATGTGGCCGCCTCCATAGTGGTTTTCCTCGTCATGTACATTCTTTCCCGGCTGATTTTCGCCTCCATGAGAGGATGAGAAGATGGGGAAAAGGAGCATCTTTTTTCTGATCCTTTTCCTTGCGGGGGCCTGCGCGCTTCTGTCCTGGGGCTTTTCCACCCGATGCAAATGCGGAACTTTTTTCGGGAGATGGAGATGCTCTCTCAAGGAGGGAAGGGTCCTGCGCGTCTCCATCGGGAAAAGGATCACCTCTCTGGATCCCGCTCTCGCTTCGGACAGCTACAGCCAGAAACTGGTTTCCGCCATTTTCGATACCCCTCTGCAATACGCCTATACGCAGAAAAAACCGGTGCGTCTGGAAGAAGGGATGCTGGAAAAGATGCCGGAATTTTCCCCCGACGGGAAAAAGATCCTTCTCACCTTGCGCAAAGGGCTTTTCTTCCATGAGGACAAATGTTTTCCCGACGGGAAGTCGAGAAAAGTCACGGCGGAGGACCTGCGCTTTTCCATCCTGCGCCTTGCGGATCCCCGGTTGATGTCCGGGGGATACTGGCTGGTGCGGGGGAAGATCGAGGGGCTGGAAAAGTTCCGCAAGGCGGCGGAAAAGAGTCCTCCCGGGGATTTTTCCGCCTATAAGGAAGACGTGGACGGCCTGAAAGTTCTGGACGAACACACGTTGCAGATCACCCTCAAGAACCCCGATCCCCGCTTCATTTACGCGCTGGCCATGCCCTTTTTTTCCGTCGTTTCGGAAAGATGCGCCCGCTTTTACGGAGAAGAGTTCGCCGATCACCCCGTGGGCAGCGGGCCATTCGTGATGAAGGAGTGGACGAAAGACCACAGAATGATCCTGAAAAGGTTTTCGGGGTACCGGAAGGAGTTTTACAAGGACGCCGCCAACGCTTTCTGCAGGAAAAAGCCTCTGCCCTTCCTGGACCGCGTGGAGTGTTATTTCGTGCGGCAGGATCTGGCTTCCTGGCTCATGTTCCTGCAGGGCAAGCTGGATTACTGCTCTCTGGAAGGGGAAAAGTTCGACGCGGTTTCCGACTCTTCCGGCAATCTGATCCCCGCCTTGCGGAAGCGGGGGATGCGGCTTCTTTCCGCGCCGTTTTTCGAGGTGAATTACATTGGATTCCATTTCGGGGATCCCCGGCTGGCCGGAAACAGGAAACTGCGGCAGGCCCTCTCCCTTGCCTTCGACAAGGAGTTCCGGAAAGTGAGTTCCAACGGGCGGCTCATGAAGATCTATTCCCCCGTGCCTTCCGGCGTGGCGGGGGCTCTGGAGGGGGAAAAAGGTCCTTACGGGGAAAAGGATCTTGTCCGGGCGAAGCGTCTGCTTGCGGAAGCGGGATACCCGGAGGGCATCGACCCGGCAACGGGGAAAAATCTGGTCTTTACTTTCGATCAGGCAGGAGGAGATACCTTCTTCCGGCAGACGGCGGAAATGCTTGCTTCCGACATGAAGAAGATCGGGGTCACCATCGTTCCCGTATTCAACAACCGGGCGCGGTTTTTCCAGAGACTGCGGCAGGATCAGGCCCAGCTTTTCCGGCTCTCCTGGGTGGGGGATTACCCGGACGCGGAAAATTTCTTCCAGCTCTTCTACGGGGAGAATGCGGGCAGCTGCAACCGGGCGGGCTACCGGAACAAACGGTTCGACGCCATGTACGAGGAGATCCGGGGGTTGCCCGATTCGCCGCAGCGGACGCAGAAATATGAGAAGATGACCCGTTTCCTCATGGAGGAGTGCCCCTGGATCTTCGAAAGCCGACCCGTGGCGTTCATTCTGGTGCATCCCTGGGTGGAGAATCTTTTTCACCACGATTTCGTCTTTTCCAGCTGGAAATACCTGAATGTGGATCCTGCCCGACGGGATGCGGAAAGAAGCCGTTTCCGCCCCATTCCCATGAGCGAATTGAGAAAGTAGATCATGACGGCCTCTTTCGTGCACAGGAGGAAAGGACGGGCGGCCGCACTCCTTCTCACTCTTGTCGGTTCTTTTGCGGGAATATCGTGCATATTGTGGTGTTGCGTCCGCTTTTTCCAGCCCGGGGAAGGGGGCGTAAAATACACCATCTGTCCTTCCTCCTTCATGAAGCACAAAATCGTCTTTTTCCTGCCGAAAACTTTTTCCCCGGCAAGGTGAGGGAATAACGACTTGTCCGGCGCTTCGACGGAAAGAAAAAACCCCTTCCCGCGGGGGGAAGGGGCAGGATCTCAGAATTTAGTTTAAGGTCTTGGGATGGCATGTCCGCGGACCGTGTTTTCGGCGTTTACTTGCCGAACTTGGACGCAATGATGCGCCCGATCTTCTCTCCGGAAAGCAGCATGCCTCCGAAGATGGGGCCCATGCGGTATCCGCCGGCGGTGTTGTTGGCGCTCATGCCGCAGGCGAAAAGTCCGGGGAAGTATTCCTTGGTGTTTTCCACGGT
>JAGAEF010000295.1 GCA_017613255.1 Lentisphaeria bacterium | reverse complement strand
TTTCTTAAGCGCTGCACCTACATAGCCCCCGCTCCCGGCTCTTTCCTTGCCGAGTATGCCACGGAAAAATATCCCGTCATGCTGGATTCCCCCCAGATCCTGCTGGAAGTGGACCCGGATACGGAAATTCTGGGCACCCTTGTCCTGCCCGTTTCCTCCCCCCGGGAGCAGGATCGTTTCGGTTCCGCCATCAGCAATCCGCCCATGATCCATACCGGAACTCCCGCGCTCACCTTCCGCAAGTACGGCAAGGGGGAGGTCATCTACTGCGCGGGAAGGCTGGAGGAGGTTCCCTTCGATTTCCAGAGAAGCATATTTTCCCGCATCCTCCGGGAACTGTGCAAAGAGCCCATTCTGTGCACGCAAGTACACCCGAAAGTGGAGTTCACCTTCTTCGACGTTCCGGAGGAAAAACACCTTCTTCTTTCCCTCCTCAACCAGATCTCTCTTCCCTGTGCTTTCTGGCGGGAGGAGATCCCCGTCACCTTCACGCCCCCCGCAGGATACAAAGTAAGGAAACTATTGCTTGCGCCGGAGGAAAAAGAGATCCCCTGCAGGATCGGGAACGGCAAGGTTTCCTTCGTCCTGCCCGGTCTGGAGCGCTTTGCCATGGTGATCGCCGAATACGAATAAGGCGTTTCCGCAAGCGGAAAAAAGAAAAGGCGGCCGGGGTTTTCCGGCCGCCTTTCTGCATGACCTTTCGGAAAAAGATCAATACCGTTTCTGGGCGCTGTTGGCCAGCGTGCGCAGACGCAGGGCGTTGAGGCGGATGAAGCCTGTGGCATCCTGCTGGTTGTAGATCTCGTCCTTTTCGAAGGTGGAAAGTTCGGGATTGTAGAGAGAGTAGGGGGAGCGTCTTCCGTTGACGTGGCAGGCGCCCTTGAAGAGCATGACCCGCACCTCTCCCGTCACGAACTTCTGGCTTTCCGTGATGGCGGCCTGGAGCATCTCCCGTTCGGGCGCGTACCAGAATCCGTTGTAGATCATCTTGGAGTAGGCGGGAATGAGGGAATCCCGCAGCGCCATGGCCTCCCGGTCCATGGTGATGGATTCCATGGCCCTGTGGGCGTGATGCAGAATGGTGCCGCCGGGAGTTTCATACACGCCACGGGACTTCATGCCCACGAAACGGTTTTCCACGATGTCGATCTTGCCCACGCCGTGCTTGCCGCCCAGAACGTTGAGCTTCTTCATGAGGGCCGCGGGAGAAAGAGCTTCCCCGTTGACCTTGACGGGCACGCCTTTTTCGAACTCGATGATGACCTCTTCGGGGGTATCGGGCGTCTTGGAAAGGGGAGTGGTGAGGCAGCAGATATCCTCGGGGCAGGCCTTCCAGGGATCTTCCAGGATCCCGCCTTCGAAGGAGATGTGCAGCAGATTGCGGTCCATGCTGTAGGGCTTCTGGGCGGTGGCCTTGATGGGGATGTTGTGGGCGTGGGCGTATTCGATCATCTGGGACCGGGAGGAGAACTTCCAGTTGGGATCCCGCCACGCGGCGATGATCTTGATATTGGGTTCCATGGCGTAGGCGGAAAGCTCGAAACGGACCTGATCGTTGCCTTTCCCCGTGGCGCCGTGGCAGATGGCGTCGGCTTTTTCCCGGCGGACGACTTCCACAAGTTTCTTGCCGATGAGGGGCCGGGCAATGGAGGTGCCCAGAAGATACGTGCCTTCATAGATGGCGTTGGCCTGCATCATGGGGAAGATGAAATCCCTTGCGAACTCTTCCCGGATGTCGTCGATGTAGCATTTGGAAGCTCCCGTGGCGATGGCTTTTTCCTCCAGCCCGTCCAGTTCCTCTTCCTGTCCCACGTCGGCGCAGTAGGCGATGACTTCGGCATTGTAGGTCTCCTTGACCCATCTCACGATGACGGAGGTATCCAGTCCTCCGGAATAGGCGACTACGACTTTCATTTCATTCTCCTTATGAAAAGTTGAGGTGTGAAGCAAACTCAAAAGTCTCTATAAGGTAGCGCAAAAATCGAAAAAATCAAGTTCCGGGCTGTTTTTTTTGCAAAGAAGGGTTATATTTATGGAGCCGTCTTCCGGCGGCGGAACAGGAAAAGAATATGGAAAACCCCCATCTGGATGCCATCATAGCGAAAATCGTGGAAAAGGATCCCCGTTACGGAGAGGGGGCCTACTCCTTCGTGGAAAAGGCCCTGAGCTATACGGTGAAGAAGCTCAACAAGGAGGGCAACCCGAAAGGGATGCGCCATGTCAGCGGTCAGGAGCTTCTGGAAGGGGTCTCTCTGTACGCCGTGGAGCAGTACGGCCCCCTTGCTCCGGAAGTTCTGGACGACTGGGGCGTGCGCAGCGGGCCCGACGTGGGGAACATCGTCTACAATATGATCCACATGAAGCTTCTTTCCGCCAGCAGCGAGGATTCCCAAAGCGATTTCGACTGCTGTTTCGATCTTCTTTCTCACGTGGAAAGCCTTCTGGAAAAGAAGCTGGACCTTACCGGAAATCCGGTGATCCCGGTCATCGAGTAGTTCCGCGGGAACGGAGTCCCGGAGGAACCGATCTCCCGCAGACGGTCACAGAAGAGTAATGGCGATCTTCTTTCCGCATGCCGCGGCGTACTTGGTCAGGGTGGCGAAGGTGATGTTCTTGCGGCCTCTTTCCAGCGCGGCGATATAGGATTGCTTCGTTCCCAGCCGGTCGGCCAGCTCCTTCTGCGTGAGTCCGGCTTCATGCCGGGCCTTGTACAACGTTTCCACAAGCTTCATTCTTGCAAACATTGCCGCCACCTCTTCCGCATTGGCCGGATCGGCGAAATAGGCATCCCGCTCCGCCTCGTCCTCGCTGATCTTGCCGGATTCGATGTCACGCCGCATCTCTTCGATTTCCGCGGCGATTTGTTCATCCGTCAGATATTCGGCATGGTCTTTGCTCATTTTACCAACCCTCCCTGTATTAGTTGTTTCAACATCCTGCGAGCTTGTTTCAACTCTTTTTCCGGGATATCCTGCGTCGTTTTGACGTAGCCATGAATGCCAAAAACGACATCCGCAATGCCGTATACGTAGAAAATGCGGATGTTCGCCGCCTGCATGACCCGAATGGCAAAAAGGTTTTCACCCTCCAGTTTTTCGGCGTATGGCATAGACAGCATCCCCTCATATTCGAGTTTCCATATGATGCCGTTCAATTCCTTCTTTGCGTCCCCCGACTGAGCACGCATGAACTCCTTGACATTCTGCATCATTCGAAAATGCTTTTTCTTCTCCCGTTTCTGCTTGTCCATGTCAGAGCGTCCCTTTGTTGTCATTCTGTAAGGAATATAACCCATAAAATATAAAAGTCAAGTCGCTTTTCCGTTTTCTCTCCATTTTCCTTCCATCCCGTCCGAAAGGGACAAAAAAAAGACGGAAGCGGGGAAACCGTTTCCGTCATGGCGTCGAATGGAGGCGTGGATGGGATTCGAACCCATACATCACGGTTTTGCAAACCGTTCCCTTAACCCTTTGAGTACCACGCCGGGTGTCCGGAGTTTTCTCCGTACGCCGTCTAATATACACGTCTTTGGCAGGAATACAAGCTTTTTTTGAAAAAAAAGAGGATTTTCCTTGAAAAATCCCCCTTTTCGTGTAGATTTACAGGGTCGTTTTTCAACCGCGAAAGTGAGGCTGCCATGACGAAAACAAATGAGATACTCTATTGCTGCTCCTTTGCGGACAACTCCGACTGCCCCGATGCGGCGCCGGAACTTCTGTCCGCTCTGGGGTACGAATTCAGTTCCTGGAAGGACGAGGAGAGCGGAAAGATCCGCCATACGGTTTACTTCCCGGTGAAGGAAGATTCCCTCTCCGCGAAAAAGTTTCTGGAGGAGCACGCTCCCTCCTACCGGGAGTTCGGCGTCATTCTGGAAGATTTCAAGCTTTGCGAGGTGAAAAAGGAGGACTGGGCGGAGTCCTGGAAGATCCATTTCCAGCCGCTGGTCATTTCCCCCCGCCTTGCCGTGGCGCCCTCCTGGAGCCGTTTCAAGGCCGCGCCTGGTCAGCAGCTCGTCACATTGGATCCGGGCATGAGCTTCGGCACGGGGCAGCACGCCACGACCAAGTTCTGTCTTTCCGCCATTGACCGCTTTTCCGCGGAACGTGCCGCGGAAGGCAAATCCTTTTCCCTGCTGGATGCGGGAAGCGGATCGGGGATCCTGTTCATTGCCGCCTGCAAGCTGGGCGCGGAAAAGGCGGACGCCTTCGACATCGATTTGGACACCATCCCCGTGGCAAAGGAGAACGCGCTTCTCAATCACATTCCGGAGGAGAAATTTTCCCTCCGGGCCTGCTCCCTTCTGGATTTCCCCGCCAAAAAACAGTATGAGATCGTTGTAGCAAACATTCTTTCCGGCGCCCTGATCGAAGGAAAGGAAAAACTTCTTTCCTGCTGTATGGACAACGGCATCCTGATCCTTGCGGGGATCCTTCACACGGAGTACGAAAAGGTCCGGGCCTCCTTCGAGGGGACCGGGCTGTGCACCCAGCTTTACTCGTTTCAGGAAAAAGAGTGGCGCGGAGGCGCCTTCCGCGTTCATAAAAAGGAAGAGAGGAAATCATGAGCAGAGAATGTGAGAGTTCAGAACACTGGGGGAGCCGTTTCGGGTTCATCATGGCGGCGGCAGGTTCCGCCGTGGGATTGGGAAATGTCTGGAAATTCCCCTATATAACAGGCATGAACGGGGGAGGGGCCTTCGTTCTCGTCTATATCTTCTGCATCCTGCTTGTGGGACTGCCCTGCATGGTGGGGGAACTTGCCCTGGGCCGCGCCTCCCGGTGCGATGCGGTGGGCGCGCTGAAGAATCTCGCCCCGAAGAAATCCATCTTCCCCGGGATCCTGGGCGGATACGGGCTGGGGCTGGGGACGATGCTTCTCATGAACGGCTCCGTCGGACTGGGCGTCATGGTCCTGATCCTTTCCGTTCTGATCCTGCTCTTCCGATGGGGATTCCTGGGATTTTCCAACGTGTTCGTCGCGGGCGCGATCCTCTCCTATTATTCCATCATCGGCGGCTGGATCATTTATTACACCTTCCTCGCCTTTTCCAACGGGCTTGCCTTTAAAGAAACCTCCGCAGCGGCGGCGGTGTTCGGGAAGGTCGCTTCCAGCTTTTCCCTTTCCGCCGGGACCGGTGCGCTTTTCCTTGTCGCCTGCTGCGCGGTCTGCTGGTTCGGCGTGAAAAAGGGCATCGAAGGGGTTTCCAAGCTGGTGATGCCCGTCATGCTTCTCATCATCCTTGTGCTGGTGATCCGCGCCCTGACCCTGCCCGGGGCCATGAAAGGTCTGGACTTTTACTTGATGCCCCGTTTCGCCAATCTTTCCGCCAAGGGGGCGCTGGAGGCTCTGGGGCACGCCTTCTATTCCCTGAGTCTGGGCATGGCGATCCTGATCGTCTACGGCAGTTATCTGCCGAAGAACCGGGACATCGTGAAATCCGCCTGCTATGTGGCTGTTCTGGATACGCTGATCGCTCTGCTTGCGGGGCTGGCCATCTTTCCCGCGGTCTTCGCCATGGGCATGAAGCCCGATGCGGGGCCCGGACTCATCTTCAACATCCTTCCGGTCACCTTCAACGCCATTCCCGGGAATCTGGGCTGGCTGTGGAGCGGGCTCTTCTTCGTGCTCATGTTCATTGCCGCCTTCACCAGCGGGATCAGTCTTCTGGAGACGGTGGCGGCCTCCTTCATCCGGCAGGCGCACATGGGCAGACGCGCTTCCGTGCTTCTTTCCACGGTGCTTGTGGGTGTTCTCATGACCTTCATTTCCGCAGGCATCGTCTCCTGGGAAAACTTTCCCCTCCTGAAAAAGGAGCTTACCGTCCTTTTCGGAAGCGTGAAGGATTCTTTGTTCGACGAGGTGGATTTCTACTGTTCCAGCTGGATCCTGCCCCTGAACGGGCTGGTGGTCTCCATTTTCGCCGGCTGGTGTTTCGGAGTGAAAAACGTTTCCCGGGAGGTCTACCGGGGAACGAAACTGGAGCACCTGGAACTTGCCGCAAAAAAACACAGAATGTTTCTGCGCGCTCCCATGATCTCCTGGTCCTTCTTCATCCGTTATATTGCGCCTCTCATGATCCTTCTCATCCTCTGTCACGGCGCGGGGCTCTTCGGGAAGGTGTTCGGGTAAGTCTCAAGAAGCAAGTCGCAAGACTCAAGAGGGGAGGGGGCTGGGAAAAAACACACCGGAAGTTTCCAGCCGGGACGTTTTCGGGTGCTGGGAAAAAACACTTCTGAAGTTTCCAGCCGTGGCGTTTTCGGGTGCTGGGAAAAAACACTGCGGAAGTTTCCAGCCGGGGCGTTTTCGGGTGCTGGGAAAAAACACTGCGGAAGTTTCCAGCCTTGACTCGGGGGGAGAGACAAACGCGCTTGCGCTTTTTTCTCTCCCCCTGAACCCCCTTGTTTTTTCATGCAGAAGGTCCGGGCTGGCTGGGTAGGTCCCGAAGTACAGAAGCGTCAGGTGGCTGGGTAGTTTCCTCTCCCGTTTATTGCGCCACTTTCCGGCGGAAAAGCTCGCCGGAAAATGGCTTAGTGCTCGCTCCCGGCTCATCCGCCCACAAATACTTGTGGGCGTCCGCTAGGCCGTTGCCCAGCGGTTCATTCGCCTCC
>JAGAEF010000294.1 GCA_017613255.1 Lentisphaeria bacterium | reverse complement strand
CCATTCGTACCAGTGGGAAAAGTGACCGATGAAGCGGGCCTGGGGGAAGTTGTCGTTCACCGCCTTCTTCATGGCGTAATAGACCTTTTCGATGTTGGTGAAGGTGGCCACCGTATCCAGTGTGCCGAAGGCCTGCGGAATGTGGAACATATAGGGGGGATAGAAGAATTTGTACTTGTTTTCCCACCACAGTTCGCCGCCCTTGCTGCCCAGATCCTGCCCGTGATACTTCTTTTCCATGATCTCACGAGCATAACGCATCTGACAGGAGACGATGTCCTTTCTCCCGTCGAAGCCGAAGACCAGATAGGCTCCCTGCTGGAGTTCCATGCCGAAAACTTTCCGCACATGGGTCTTGGTCTCGGTTTCGTCGTAAAGCCGGATGGCGCAGGGCTGGAGCCTGCTGCGCATGAGTTCGGCGCCCGCGCTCAACGCGGTGTGGAAATCCTTGAAGATGTAGGCCCGGAACTCCCGCGCTTCCGGCTGGGGATGGACTTTCAGCGTGACCTCGGTGATGATCCCAAGAGTTCCTTCACTGCCCAGAAACAGCATGGTGAGATCCGGACCGGAGGCATGCCGGGGCACGGGAAGGGTCCTGATGATCTCGCCGGTAGGCGTCACCACCTCCAGAGACATGACCATATCCTCGATCTTGCCGTACTTGGTGGAAAGCACTCCCGTTCCCCGGTGGGCCAGGAATCCGCCGATGGTGGCGCAGGAAATGGAGGCGGGAAGGTGCATGGTGGAAAACCCTTCCTTGTTGCAGTTCCATTCCAGATGTTTGGCGATGATCCCGGTCTGGCAGCGCACGGTGAGGGCTTCCTTGTCCACCCCGTAAAATCTGTTCATCCGTTTCGTGTCGATGACGATCCCGCCGTAAACGGGCAGAGCTCCCCCCTGGGAACCGGACCCGCCGCCCCAGGGCACCACCGGGATCCTGTACTGATTGGCGATCTTCACGATCCTGGAAACTTCCTCCGTGGTGGAGGGGTGGCAGATGAAATCCGGCTTGGGGGTCTCCATGCCCCGGTCGTGCCACATTTCCGGGATCCAGTAATAGTCCACCGAGTGTCCGAAAAGGTCGGAATCCTGCACTCCGACGAATTCCTCTCCGAGAATGTCCGTAAGCTCCGTGCGGATCATCTCGTACATGTAGCTGTTCTCTTTTACCAGCATTTTTTCTCCTCCGTATGAAATGGTCAAAGTTTTTGATAGAGGGGCGCAAGCGCGTCATGGATCTCCCGGTAGGTCCCGAACCCTTTCCGGTAGAATTCCGCTTTATTGGCATCGGGCCGGACCTCCCGGTCGATATGCAGACACTTTCTCACCGCTTCCCGGCAGTCCGGGAATACTCCCGCGCCCGTTGCGGCGATAAGGGCCGTGCCGAAGGAGGCGTCTCCCGGGGTGGGGACCAGAAGCGGCAGATCGAATACGTTGCAGACGATCTCGCTCCACAGTCTGCTGCGGGCGCCGCCGCCGATAAGGAAAATGCGTTTGACGGGAAGTCCCATTTCCTCGATGGTGCCGTAGCAGTCCCGCAAAGAATACGCCACGCCTTCCAGAAGCGCCCGGATGAAATCCCCTTTGGTGGAACGAATGGAAACTCCCGTGAAACTTGCCCGCAGTCTGGGGTCCCAGTAGGGGGAACGCTCCCCTTGCAGATAGGGATGGAAGACGACTCCGTTTGCGCCGGGCCCGGAACTTTCCGCAAGGCGGTCCATGAGGGCGTAGGCTTTGAGGCCGCTTTTTTCGCCCTCTCTCTTTTCCTCCCCGCAGAAGGCGTCCCGGAACCACCTCTGGCAGAGCGCGGCCGCATTGGTGGCGGAAACCGTGTACCACATGCCCGGCACCACATGGGAATAGGTGAGCGTGGTGCGGAAGGGGCGGGGAAGGGAAGTCATCACGTTTACATTGCCCGCCGTGGCAAGCTTTACGATGCAGTCCCCCTCTTCCACGGCGCCCGCTCCATAGTCTTCCGCAGCGGAATCCGAAGTCCCGCAGACGACGAGTGTCCCTTCCGGGAGTCCCGTTTCCGCGGCGGCTTCGGCAGTCACCTTTCCCACCGCGTCGGCAGGTTCCACAAGCTCCGGAAGCGCCGCTTTCTCCAGCCCGGAAAGCTTCACAAGCTCCTCCGCCCAGCTCCGCTTCCTCATATCGAAGAACAGCGTTCCCTGCGCTTCGATATGATCGGTAGCGGCATGCCCCGTGACCAGATACCGAACAAAATCCTTGACGAACAGAACGTGTTTCGTTTTCTTCAGGACCTCCGGCTCATGTTTTTTGAGCCACATCATCTGGGGCAGAGTCCAGGTGGGAGCAGGCATCTGAAAGGCGGTTTCGAAGATCTTTTCGCCGAAATTTTCCCGGAGGAAAGCGCACTCCTGAACACTTCTCTGATCGGTCCACATGATGGTCCTGCGGACCGGGGTCATGTGTTCATCCAGCAGGACGGCATTGTGGGTGGAGCCGTCAAACGAGATCGCCCGGATCTTCCGGAAGTCGAGAGAGTTTTCCCGCAGTTTTTTCAGGGAAGCGCACATGGAAGAATACCAGTCGGCGGGTTCCTGCTCCGACCAGCCGGGATGATCGAAAAAGGTCCGGTATTCCGTGCTTGCTTCGCCCAGCAGGGCGCCGTACTGGGAAACCGCCGTGATCTTGCATCCGCCGGTTCCGAAGTCGATGCCCAGAAAGATGGCGGAGTCCGTCATTACTTCACCCATGCGTGGAGGGGATCCTTGCTGGAGATGAGCCCCCGGTTGACCGCCCCCGCCATGGTCCAGAGATAGTACATCTGGTAGCCCGGCGCGCCGCACAGGGGGTGATACCCTTTCGCGATGGCCACCGTGTCGTTCTGCTTCACCGTATAGGTTTCGTCGACGGAGCCGTCCGGCTG
>JAGAEF010000036.1 GCA_017613255.1 Lentisphaeria bacterium | reverse complement strand
TGATCTTCCACGACGACCATCACATCGGCCCGTTTCATGGCAGGCGTCGGCTGAAGCCCCTTGAATGCGGGATCCATACCGGCCTCATTGGATGCACACCCCGTGATCAGAATCGACGCCAGAATTCCCCCCAGAAACCAGAAAACGTTCTTTTTCATGAAAACCTCTCTCCTTTGTTGTTTTGTTCCTGTTTATATTTGGCTGCCGTGCGTTTCTAAAGCTTTTTCTTTCGTACACCTTCTCCTTTCCCTCCGGGACAGCCCCGGATGACAGGTTCTTTTGCGATATTGACGCATTATTCCCATTTAATATATCCTTTTTGCGCATATTGCAAGCAAAGGACGCGTTTTTTTTGCGCCTTTACCGGGAAAAGCGGGGAAAAAGACGTTCTTTGCGGGAAAAATCACTTTCTGTCCTGCGTTTTTCTCTTTTTCCGTTCTTCCTCCCGTTCCTCCTTTTTCTTCTCTTCGAGGAGGCTTATTCTTTCCCGGTACTCCCGGGGATACCCCAGAACGGCGGTGATTTTCTGCAGGCCGCCCATAAGGTTGTATTCCGTCACCATCACATGATAGTCGGGATAGCGTTTTCTCACGCGGACAAGCAGCGCTTCCAGCTCGTTATGTTTGTAGGCCCGCATGCGGGAGATGGTTCCGTCGATGAAAATGATGAGGGGAAGGATCGGCAGAACGTAGATGAAAAGAAAATGCTTCCAGGAGAAATCCTTGAAAAACGGCGCGGAGCACAGAAGCGTGGGAGGCAGAAAGATGTTGGGGAGGATGTCGGTGAAGAATCTTCTCTGGGAGACATCGAAAAAGGCGAAGCTTTTTCCGTTTCTTGCCGCCCGGGAAAAGATCTTGAGCAGATCCGGTTCATCGAAATGGTGCAGGGCCGAGAACATGCAGAAAAGGGCGTCGAACCGGGAAAAGGCGCGGTCCGCGGGCAGGGGTTCCTCGAAATACCGGATATGGCTGTTTCCCGTGTCGAAAAACCGTTTGTTGGGGAAAAGGTCCGTTTTGTAGATGATTACGGGGGAATCTTTCTCTTCCGACTGGATCTCTTTGAGCAGTTCCGGCAGGTAGTCTCCCGCTCCCGAGCAGAGATCGACGATCTTTTTCACCGGAAGGACGTGGATGAGGAGGTTGATTTCGTCGATCGCCTGCTTGTAGACCCCCACGGCCCAGATGATGCTCAAAAATTCGGTGAGGATGTCCCGGAAAAGATCGGGACACCACTTTTTTTCATGGATTTCCTTTGTTCTGATGCGTTTCATGTTCTGGCAATCTTTCCGCTTGCGGTTTTTTTGAGTTCTTTTACGAAAATGAAATCTTTGGGGACTTTGTATTCCGACAATCTTGCATAACAGAATTTTCGCAGGTCATTCCGCAGTTCTCCATTTCCGGCGAACCCGCTTTTCAGCACGATTTCGGCAACGGGGATTTCGCCGAATCCCTTCATGGGGACCCCCCGGACGCGGACCTCCTCCACGGCGGGGTGCCCCAGCAGGATGTTTTCCACCTCATAGGGGAAGATCTTCATTCCGGCAAACACGATGACGTTTTTGGATCTTCCCGCGATGAAGAGGAAGCCTTCCTCATCCAGATACCCCAGATCCCCCGTGTCGAAGAACCCTTCTTTGCAGACTTCCTCCCTGAGAGAAAAGGGAGAAAGGTAGGCGTCGAACATGCCCGGCCCCCGCAGAAGGATCTCTCCGATGCCCTTATCGTCGGGAGAGGCGATTTTGATCTCATAGGGGGCTTCCGGTCTTCCCACGGAGCCGGGCTTGCTTTTCCCGGAAGAGCCCCCGTTGATGCAGGGAAGCCCGATTTCGATGATCCCGTAAGCCTGATTCAGAGGGAAGCCGAACTTGTTCCGGAACGACTCCGCCGTATCCTGCGGGAGCCCCATTGCCGTGGAGACCGCCATTCTGGTCTGCTTCAGGAGTTCCGCGGAATAGAGGGGGGATTTCGCCATGATCTGATAGTGATACGGCGTGGCATAGAGAAGCGTGACGGGAAAACGGGAAAGGCATCGAGCCATTTCCGTTTCCACGGGGTGGCCGCAGAGGATGATGGAACTTCCCCGCCGCAGGAAAAGCAGGATGGTGACCACGAAATGGTAGGCCATGTCCAGAACCCAGAGAACGTTTTCCCCCCTCTGGATATCCAGATGGGTGCAGGCGGAGGTGCGTTCCAGAACCGATTTATGGGACAAAACGATCCCCTTGTTTTTCCCCGTGGTCCCGGAGGAAAAACGGATGAAGGCGGGCGTTTCCGTATCGGGCAGGCGCGTTTTTTCGTGCGTTCGGGGATTTTTCTTCAGGGTGAAGGAGAAGGGAAGGGAGACCTGTTCCCCCGGACCGGTATGCTTTTCCGCGTACGCTTCCGAGACGATGAGGTATTCCCAGGGCAGACTTTCCAGCATGGAGGCAAGCTCCGTTTTCACTGCCCGGGTGGAAAGGGGAATGAGTGCGGCATCCCGTTTGAGGATGGCGAGACTGTAGACGATATAGGCGTAGGAATCGTCCGCAATGAACGCGCAGCGGTCAAGGGCTGCTACTCCCGCTTCGGCAAGAGAAGAAGAAACCTTTTCCACATCCTGAAACAGCCGGGGATAGGAATACTCCTTCTCCTTTTCCCGCACGGCGATCCCCTGCCATGAAGCGTTTTCTTCCACGATGGAGCTGTAGATATTCATACTTCCCCCTCCTGAAGTTTTTCGAAAAGGTTCCGGCGGAAACAAAGGAACTTTCCGTCATCCTTCCACGGACGTCTGGAGATCACGAGATTGAAATTTCCGTCGTACACGTTGGCAAAAAATCCAAGAGTGTTCCCGCAGGGCATGGTGGGGCAGTGATAAAGATTGCGTATTTTCCCTTCCATGGCGCCTGCGCTGTTGAGAAAACTGAACATGACCGTTCCCAGCGTTCTGGCGGGATTCATCCTTACGAAAAGATCGATGAGGCGGAAAGGCACATATTTCATGGCTTCGGACGCCTGAAAAAAGGTCTGCGGCGTCCGGGAGGCCAGCGCTTCGGTGTAAAGCTTTCTCAGGTGCTTGAACGTTTCCGGGATTCCGGATGCAAGGATTTTCCGGGAGACCAGAAGGGGCATCAGGGCCCAGCGGTTGAAAAAAAGATCGTTTTCGAGCTTCTGCGCGGCACGAAGATCCACCGACATGGGCACGAAAACGAATTCTTTGGAAGGTTCGGAAGGAAAAAGATCCCGCTCCAGCTGACACAGAAGCAGCGCCAGAATGAAAATGGAAAAGCTGAAGGGGCCGTATTTGCGTTCCACGGCGGAAGCAAGAAGCTGGTACTGTTCCCGGGTGAGGAAAAGCGTTTCGAACTTGTTTTCGGTACGGCTTCCCGGATCGGGCAGACGCAGGATCTTTTTTTCCGGAAACTGCCTCATGATCTTCTGCAGATCTTTTCCGCTCTGCTTCATTTGGGGAATATCCGGCGGGAACCGGAGAAAAGGGGGCTCGTCCCTGAACTCGGGTCCCAGAAGGAACGCAATGAATTTTTCCGCCCCGATCCCGTCGAAAACGGTGTGGGAAAACGTGAAGGAAAGTTTCTTCTGCCGGGGGAAGAAGCGGATCTTTACGGCAACTCCCTGCGGGAGGAAGTTGCGGATCGCTCCCTCCTCTTCGGAAGAGACGCTTTCACAGAGGATGCCCGGACCAAAGTTTTCCCCCCAGTACCAGCGGGGGATCCAGACGGGGAAACGCCTTTTCACGCTTCCCGCAAGGAAGGCGCGGAGCTTTTTCAGACGGGAAATTTTCTCTTCCAGATCCGGAAAACGGAAGGAATCCGTTACTTGCGCTATCACCGAAAAATGATTGCTCCGGGAGGGCAGAGAACGGCTTTTCCAGCCTATGTAGGAGATCATCCAGTCCATGCCGGAAATGTCGCAGAACATGTTTTCGGAAACGCTCATTTCTTCTCCGATTTCCATTGGATGTGTTCCGCAAGGGAGTGAATGTCCTTCTGGGCTTCCGGCGGGATCCCCTCTTCCAGAAAGTCCACCCCCCACTCCCGTTTGATGAACAGAAGAAGTTCCAGAAAGCTCATGGAATCGATCCCGTTGTCGTGGAGACTCCCGTCGGCGCGGATCTCCTTTTCTTCCTTGCGCGTAACCGTGGCGATCTCTCTGCAGAGAGCTTGTGTGATGTTTTCCGTATCCAATGTCATTTTTCCTCCCGGATCTGGCGGTTGATTTTTTCTATGAGAAGCCGGGGAGAAGCGGGGAGCGATTTTTCATCGGCACCCTTTTCCCCCAGAAGCAGCAGATGGGTCGAAGGAAACAGTTTCAGGCCGGTAAGTTCCGTTATTTTTGAGGAGATTTCCGACTCCTCGTCGGAACAGAGAAGAAGCACTCTTGCGCAGCAGGAAGTTTCAAGCCACGCATAGGCCGACAGCACGGAAGCTTCCACAAGATCCCGGAACCCGCACAGGCAGAGACTGGGGCCGTGCAGGGAAAGATGCTGGGTGAGAAAGGCCGTCGGCGCATTGAAAACGGAATGGGAAAAGAGGGCGGGACTGCACTCCTCCGGCGGGAAGGAGAGCAGATCGTCCACATATTTGCGGACCTGATGGACCGGGCCCAGATGGGAGACGTAGATGAGGCCCAGATCCTCCTTTTCTTCGGCGGAAAGGCCCAGCTCCCGCACGGCGTGCAGGAGAGAAAAGAAGTATTCCGGGCCTCTCCGGATCCCGTAAAGAGCCTTGAGTTTTCCGATCTCCTCCCGCCCGAGCTTCCGGGGAACGGTCTTTTCCTTAAGCAGAAACATCTTTGATCCTTTCCACGATGAGAGCCGTATTGTATCCTCCGAAGGCCAGAGAAGTGGACATGGCGATATTTCCCGAAATCTCCCGCAATTCCATGTTCGGCTTTATGGCGATATCCTCCCCGGGCGTACTGCATCCGAAACTTTTGGGGATCTTTCCCTTTTCCAGACACAGCATGGTGAAAATGAGTTCCAGAACCCCGGAAGCCCCCAGCGTGTGCCCGGTAAGGCCTTTGGTGGAAAAGAACGGGACTCCCTCCCCGAACAAGGCTTTCAGAGCTTTGCTTTCGCTTTGATCGTTGGCAAGCGTGCCCGTCCCGTGGGCGTTGACGAAGGCTATGTCCGAAGGAGCTTTTTTGGCCGTCTTCAGCGCCTTTTTCATGGCAAGGACCAGTCCCAGCCCTTCCGGGTGGGGGGCGGTCAGGTGGTAGGCGTCGCAGGCGGAGCCTCCTCCCGGAAACCGGAAGAGGGGGCGGGAAAAACTTTTTTCCTGCTCTTCGGGGAGATCCCCCCGCCGCAGGATCACGCATCCGCAACCTTCCCCCACATTCATGCCGGAACGGTTTTTGTCGAAGGGCCGGCACCTTTCCGAAGAGGCCGCCCCCAGCGTATAGAATCCGGTAAGACACATAGGGGAAACAAGATCGATTCCCAAAGCAAGCACCATGTCGCACAGATCCGCTTCGATCCAGGCACTTCCCAGCAGAACGGCATCCGCGCCGGAAACGCAGGTATTGGAGATGGTGACGGCAGGCCCGGAAAAACCGAAATGCCGGACAAGGCGTTCCGCAACGGTCCCGTGGACGAAGTGGGAGATCTTTTCGTCCGGGGGAAGATTCTCCTTCAGCGCCCGGTAGAAATCCAGATCGCCGAACTGCACATCCCCCGTGGTCCCCACAAGGCACCCGATCCGCAGGCCCGGCGGCGGGAGTCCCGTTTCCGGGAAGGCCGTTTTCAGGGCGTTTTCCGCAGCGGTGAGGCAGGCGTGAAACGCCGCGGAGTGGATGAACTCCTTTTCGTTGCGGCTTCTTATGGTGAAATAGGGGATCTTCAGCCGGGGATGGACTTGCAGGGAAACACACGGATCTTCCGCAAAAAGTTCGTTTCCCACCTGTTCGGGATCCTCGCCCAGCGCGCAGTCCAGCGCACAGCCGTTGATATAGAGTATTTTTTCCATTTCATCTCCTCCAGGGATCGGTCATGGTGAAACAATCGTAGGGATATTTCATGCACAGTTCCTCCAGATGCCGGACATATCGTTCCAGATAAGGCCGCAGCTGTTCCCGGCTGCGACCCTTCATTTCCACTTCCATGGCTTCGCAGAACTCCAGTACGTAGCTTCCCTTGCCGTCCGGGCGGGCAAAGAGGCAGACAACAGGGCATTTTCTCCTTGCCGCAAGGTAGAAGGCCGCAACGGGGAAATCCGCCTTTTCCCCGAGGAAATCCACCTGCAGGGGAGCTTCCTCGAAATTGCGGTCGCCCATGACGGCAATGAGTTCGTTTCTTTCCAGCGCCTGCTCCAGGGCGAAAAGACTTCCCGGCCCGGCATGCACCGGCACGACCTTTCCGGCAGGGAATTCGCCGGAAAAACTTTTCATTTTGTCGATGGTGACGTTCCGGTCGTCCTGCGCAAGGAAATTGACCGTGTTCCGGCTGGTGGCCATTCCCCTCATCATCAGCTGCCACGGCCCGAAATGGGAGTAGAGAAGCACTCCGGACTTTTCGGAATCTGCGACACGCCTGGCCTCAGGGGAATCATAGACGTTCTCGTACTGTATCCCCAGCTGGGCAAAAAGTTCCTGCCGGAGAAGACACAGCCCCTGATGGGCGAAAAGGCACCACCGGTGCCGGCAGCGGCCCAGAATCCCGGCATGGGGGAAGCGGTGCCGGAGGTAGGGATCCACCCTTTTCCTTGCGCCGGAATCGAAAAGCATGTAGAAGAAGGTGACGAACCAGACCATGCCTTTGCAGTGCGCGTAGCCGAAAATCCGGTACCAGAGCCGGAAAAAGCCTATTCCCGCCCGGGAGCCCCGGGTGTCGCTCAACCTTGTCTGAAGGGAGGGATCCTGTTTCATTTTTCCTCCTCTCCCGCGTGAGGTTTTTTCGCAAGAAGATGCCGGATGCCGGAAGAAACCGCAAAGGTGATGATCCAGATCAGGATGCTGAACAGGGGGGCAAGGATCAGACTGCCGCACAGCCATTCCAGCAGTCTCTTGTGCATTTCCAGCGCCACGTTCTCGAAGGTGATTTCCGTAAGCCATTTCCCGTGAAGCATGAAGTGGCCCAGTTCGATGCACAGGAAGGGGGAAAAGGGCGGCATGAAGAGATTCTGGATGGCAAGCATCATGATCTTGTTCAGATGCAGCCGGATGCTGACGAAAAGGATGACCGCCGTATGGAACATGAAGATGGGAAGCACGGCAATGAAGGTCCCTGCCGCCGCCGCCGTGGCCAGCCCGCTGGGCGTATTGTTTTCCTTGAGCAGATACAGGAAGAGCTCTTTGGGGCGGAAAATGGAAAAATCCTGTTTGCGCCGCAGGAGTTTCTTTTTCGGAAGCGGGATTAATAGTTCCCCCACCAGACGGGCGTTGATGAGGGAGATCCGCAGATTGTCCTTGAAAGCGTGGAAATGGGAGACCCTCGTTTCCGGCGTGAAATATTCCACGCGGACGGGCACGTCGCGAAGTGCCAGACCCGCCCAGACCGAACGGACGAGGATCTCCGTTTCCCAGTCGTAGCGGGAGGCAATGCACCGGAGAAGCGAGATGAGATGGACGGGGTAGCATCGGAACCCGCTCTGGGCGTCGGCCGTGGAACGGCCCGTTTCCAGTTTCAGCCAGAAATTCGAAAAACTTCTCCCCTTTACGGACCGTTCCGGGATCCTGCCGGGCTGGGAAAAGTCTCTTGCCCCGATGAGGATCTTGTCCTCTTCCGGAGATTCGGCAAGGACCCGCAGAAACGCCGGAATGTCTTCGGGGAAATGCTGGCCGTCCGCATCCAGCGTGATCATCCAGCGGATCTCCTCCCTCGTTTTCAGGTAGTTGAGCGCCGTTTTCAGGGCCTCTCCCTTTCCCCGGTTCTTTTCGTGCCGCAGGAGGGTGATCTTCAGGTCCTTAAGCAGTTTCTCCACGTCGCAGTCGGTGCATCCGTCATCCACGAGGACCACTTCGGCGCAGTTCTGCGCCAGTGCGCGGCAGACCACATCCCGGAGCGTTCCGGAATTGTTGTAGACGCAGATCACAACGGCGATTTTTTCTTTCATTCCGCTCATTTTCTGCCCTTTCCCATGTATTCGCGGAACTGCAGATACCCGATCTTGTGGATCTTCCGGAGCAGGGAATTCATCCGGTCCGGCGGGTACAGAATGCTCCGGTTGTCCTTGAATTCGGAAAACAGTCTTTCATGAACCTTGTTTTCGTCCAGTCCCTTTTCGAAGAAATAGAGGGGGGTAAGCCCGTTCCAGCCGGGGGGGATCATGTTCCTCTGCTGCGCAACGGCATACAGCGGAGTGCCGGAAAGGATCCTCACTCCGGAGAAAACCCCCACGATGGTGGGTTCCAGTTTATGCAGATTGGCGATCCCCTCCTCCAGCGTTTCGTAGGTTTCCCCGGGGCCGCCCACCATCACCGAACAGGAGAGTCCTATATCCAGTTCCCGCATCCTTTCCACGCATTCCAGCGCCTGACGGAAGGAAAATCCCTTCCCCATTCCTTTCAGCGTGGCGTCGGAGGTGGCGTCCAGACCGATATCCGCCAGCGCCAGCCCCGTTTCGTGGAGAAGATCGATATCCTCCATGGTCAGCGCCTCGGGGGTGATGAAGCAGCTGTAGGGGATCTTTCCGCAATGCCGTTTCATCTCCCGCAGGAAGGTCCGGTATTCCCCCGCCCTGTCATTGAAAATGGCGTCCACGAAAAAGAAAAGCGCGTCCGGGTACTTTTCGTGATACTCCGAGATCTGGTTCCAGATGGGATCCTGTTCCCTTGCCCGGATCCGGCGTCCTTCCAGCGCGGGATAGGTGCAGTATACGCAATGGAAGGGGCAGCCCCTTTTGGTCTGCATGGAAACGATGTGGGTCTTTCGGTAATAATAGTCCAGGATCTCCTCATCGTAGAGGGCGGGCTTCTGCACGGAACGGCCCTCCCGGATGACTTTGGGCGTCTTTTCGCCTTTTTGCAGCATATCCAGCAGTTTGTATATGCCGTTCTCCCCTTCGCCGACGATGCCGAAATCGGCCCCGGAAAGGCGCAGGAACTCTTCCGGGAAAAGGGAAAATCCCGCCCCTCCCAGATGGATGGGCGCTTTTGTATGGGCCCGGCACAGTTTCACCAGTTCGGGAACGATCCCCACGAAGGTGGTGCTTCCGGAGGTGCTGTTGACCGTATCGATGTTCCGTATGCTGATCCCGATCAGGTCGAAGTGCGTCTCTTCGAGTTTTTTTTCTATGCCGGCAAGTCCGTGTACGAGAATATCGCTTTGAACGACCTCCCATCCCGCATCGGTCAGGACGCGGGCAATAATGCTCATCCCCAGCGGATAGACCGGATAGGGATCCGTGCATTGATTGGAGGAGATCAGAAGCGCTTTCACGGGGCATCCTCCAGAGAAGAGACGGCTTCCTGTGAAGAAAGTCCCGAAGAAGACGGGCAAAGGAAGGTGCAGGAACAGGAGGAGGGCTTGCTTTCCACAAGGAATGCGCTTTTGCACTTGTCCGCCAGAAAATCCAGTTCGGAAGCAAGAAAACTTTTCTGCGAAACGCTTGCGTAATATACCGGAGCGTGGCATCCCAGGATCAGTGCCAGCTGACACAGCGGCGTGGAGGAAAGCGTCCCCACGAAAAGATGTCCTTTTCCGGAGACTTTGCCGTTCTCCGCATAATCCTGCCAGTAGATCCGATTGCCCGTGTGACTGCCTTCCGTTCCGTACCCCAGAATCGCCGTTTCCCCGAAGGAGGCGTTTGCCTGCCCGATGTGGGCAAGAAGCTCCAGCGCCATGGAAACGGCAATGGCCGACTGTTCCCCTATGCGGAAGAACTTTTCCTGCTTTCTGATCGTTATGGCAGTATGTTCCAGAACTTGTCTGTAGAAAGAAGGGATCGAATCGATTTTCTTCCATTCGGGTTCGTCATGGAATCGATATTGCCCATGGGCAAAAAGGATCCCGCCGGCGATCCGCCATTTTCCCTTGCTCATTTCCCGCTCCTTCCGATCCGCAGGACCGCGTTCAGACCGCCGAATCCGGCATTGACGGTAAGCAGTTTTTCTCCCCGCAGGGGACACGCCCTATCGGAAACGAATTTTTCCGCGCCTTTCTGGGGCGTATCCAGAGAGGTCTGGGGGAAGAATTCTCCCCGGGCCAGCACCTCCGCGGCGCAGGAAGCCTGAATGAGCCCGGAAGCGGCAAGGATATGGCCGGTGCCTCCTTTGACGGAGGCCAGAAGCCCCCCCTCCGGGAAGACCTTGTTCAATGCGGCAATTTCCATATCGTCGTTCAGCACCGTTCCCGTGCCGTGGCCGATGATCCCGCCGATCTTTTCCTTCGGGCAGCCCGCCAGCGCCATCTCCATGGCCCGTGCCATCTGACACCCCTCCGGATCGGGGGCGGCGGCGTGATAGGCGTCCGTGGTGATCCCGTAACCTTCCAGCACGGCAAGAATCTCCCAGCCGGATTTTTCCGCTTTCTCCTCCGAGGCAAGCACAAGGACTCCTGCGGCATCTCCCAGAAGAAGCCCGTCGTGGTGCAGATCGTAGGGGCGGCAGATCCCCGGAGTAACGGCATGGACCGAGGCAAAGCCCGAAAAGGTGAATTCGCTGACAAGGTCGCACCCGGCAACGAGGATAAGATCCAGATGCCCCGCCTCTATTTCCGCGGCGGCCCGGGCCAAGGCGATATTGCCCGAGGCGCAGGAGGCGGAAAAGATCGTCGAACGGGTTTCCGGAGAAAATTTTTTGGCGATCTCCCGTTCCAGAAGTTTGGCCGTCCATACCTTTTCGGCGTTGTCCAGAAGCGAGATCTCCCCCTGCGTAAGCGCCCAGAAGACGGCGGGAAAACCGGAAAGAGGAAACGCGTTATCCATGCGGTCCAGCAGGATCGTCATGGCCTTTTCCGCCGGGCGTTCCTCCGTATCCGGGACCAGATCGACGGGAAAACAGGCCGCAAGTTTCGGCGAATCCTCCCCCACGGGAAACCTTGTGATCTCCCGGAAGCCGGGTCGTCCGGCATAGAGGGCCTCCATACAGCGCTCCGGACCGTGTCCGTAGGCGGTAAGCATGTCGGAATAAACGATGCAGGCCTTTTCAGACATTCCCCAGTTTCCCTTCCTTCCAGTTCTTTTTGCAGTTTTCCCACAGGGGGGGCGAGACCCACAGCGTCTCCCTGCTGTGCAGTGCGGCGAACATCTGGATGATGTACCCCGTACAGGCGGTTTGCCCCCTGGAATTGAGGATGGAGACCTCGTACTGGAGCATGGCGCCTTCGGACCAGTACAGCGCCGCCTGCGTGGTGATCTCCTCGTCCAGATAAAGAGGGATCCGGTAGTCGATGTGCAGCTGGGCCAGCGGGGTGGCCAGATCCGCATCCTTGAGCTGGGAAGCGGACATGCCGATGCGGTGCCCCAGTTCCGTGATGGCGCGCTCGAAGTACGCCGCATAGTTTCCGTGCCAGACGATCCCCAGCGCATCCGTTTCGCTGAAATAGACCCGGTGTTTCAGCGAACAGCGCAGGGGGGCGGGATCTCCGGGCTCGATCTTGAAAGGGCATTTCTGACGGTAGCGGCTCATTTTTCCTTCTCCAGTATCATTTTTACGGAACACACTTTTCTCCCGTCTTCTCCGGAAAACAGGACCTGGGCGTGCACGATATTTTTGTCCCCGGGATCGTTTTCCAGCCTGCCGGCAATTTCCAGAGGATCTCCCGGGCGCGAGGGCTGGAAAAATTTCGTTCTTTTCAGCTGCCTGAGCACGATTTTTTCCCCCAGAACTCTTGCGGCAAGCTTTTCGGCAACGAAAAGATACGCCACTCCCGGCAGAATGGGGTTCCCGGGAAAGTGGCCGGAAAAAACGCTCAGCTCTTCCGGGAAGCGCACCTTCGCGGAAAAATCGTTTTCGCCTGTTTTTTCCACAGGGATCTGATACGCGAATTCGTCCAGAGTCATGTTTTATTCCTCTCATTCATAGAATTTCATTTTCACATAGGCCTGAAAAATGCTTTTGTCCGAGTACAGATACGCCGTATCGCTTCCCGGAGGAGTCCGGCAGAATTCCACGGACCGGGAGTTCCCCCTGTCCCAATATTCCTTCCTGACGATCCTGCACTCTTTTCCCGAATAGAAGCACTTGAGGAGTATCCCGTTTTCGAAGGTGCCGGAAAGAAGAATTCCCCCCTCCTTCGTGAGGGACTTATGGAGTTCCTTCGGCGTGCAGGAGGGCGCATGGATCCCCGCGGCAAGGGCTCCGTAGAGAAAGCGTGAAAGCTCTTTTTGTCTCCCTTCCGGAACGGTGTTTTTGGCCCATTCCCGCTTTTTGAGTTCGTTCCCTTCTCCGGAAAGGGTGAAAAGCCGGATCCCGGCATGGGAAAAGCCGAAGAAGGAAAATTCCCCTTTTTCCGTCATCTTGCCCGCGACCAGAAAGGCCGCCTGTCCGGTTTTGTAGTCCATAAGGAGACTTCCCTGAAACTCCCTTGCCTTCTCCCGGATCGGGAAACGGCAGGAACTGTGCATGGAATTCGGGACAGGAAGAAGGGGAAGACGCTCTTCCCGGGGAAGCGAGGTGCAGGAGGAAAAGAAAAGAGGAAGAAGGAGGACTCCCGCGGGAAGAAGCCCCTTTGCCCCCTTTCCGGCACGGAGTTTTTTCAGCACGGGATACAGGAGAAAAATGGTGAAAAGGCAGGAGGAACTGATCCCCGCAATGATGGTCAGACCCGCACTGCGCAGCATGGGGTGCCGGGTGAAAAGGACCGTCATGCCTCCCGCCGCCGTGGTGATGGCGGAAAACACGATGGCATTGAAAATATGGGAAGACATGTCGGAATTGACCAGAAGGACTCCGTAATCCACCGAGATCCCTATGGTGATGATCCCGGAAACGATGACCGCAAGGGTGATCTCCTTTCCGAAAAAAACGTGCATTCCCGCTATCCCGATGAGGCAGAAAGCCACAGGGAGGAATACGAGAAGGGTCTTGAGCACGGAGCGCAGGTGAAGAAAAGTCCCCGCCAGCACCAGAAGGACCACAAGGGGGATGACCAGCGGGAGGCGCCCGGAAATATCCTTGTAGAGCTGTCTCGTGAAAAACTCTTCGGAAAAGACGGTCCCCGACGAGTTTTTCTGGAGTGTTTCCGCGGAAAAACCGGAGGAACGCACCAGCGCTATCCCGGTCCAGCAGGAGCTTTTCCCGATCATGTTCCTGCGGGCAAAGGAAAGCAGAAGAGGCGTTTTTTCTTCGTAAGGAGCCTTGATCCCCTTTTCCATTTCTTCGAAGAATCCGGCGAAAAAGGCGCGCGTGTATCCGTATTTTTCCCCCTTTGCGGCGAACTCGTTTTTATAGGCTTCCCATTTGCCGGAAGAAAGGAATTTTTCCCATGCCGCCTTGTTGGCTCTTTTCTCCTTTTCGGGCGTGAAAAGATCCGAAGGAGTCACCATTTCGAGTCCCGGCAGATTTTTGAGCAGTTTTTCCTTGTCTTTGCGGCACGTTTCCAGAAGGGCGTCAAAACTTTTTTCCCGGTAGAAAAGGATCGGCATGGGGGCGGAATTTTTCCCGAAGGAGCGCTGGAAATACGCCTCCCGTTTCCCGAATTTAACGTATCCCACATCGAATTTGCTCATGTTCGTATCGAACGTTACGAAAAATGCTCCGATCCCGAGGCAGAGCAGAAGGATGCCGGAAAACACGGCATGTTTCCCGCACACGTTTTCCAGCTTCAGAAGCGTAAAGAAATCCCACGTGGCGCGGGGCCGTTTCCGGAAAAAGAGAAAGCCGGGCAGAAGAGACAGAAGAAGAAGGAAGGAGAAGAGAAGGGTCAGCGCCGAATAGGTCCCGAACTGGACGAAGGCGGGAACCTCGGTGAAAATGAAGCAGAAAAACGCGAAAATGGTGGTAAGGAAAGCCAAAAGGAGCTTGGGAATGAGGGCTATTCCGTTGCGGATCCTCCTCCCCGAAAGGCTTGCCGCATAGAGGTGGATCCCGTAATCCCCCGCGATCCCGATGAGAATGCCCCCCATGGCAAGGGTGAAAAGCAGTACCGGACGGAAAAGAAGCCCCATGAGGGCCGCCGCCCAGAGGCTTCCCAGACTGGCAAGAAAGGGTATGAGGATGCCCCGGAGGTCCCATTTGTACACGACGGCGAACAGAAGGAGAAAGAGCACGGACGTGCAGACGGCGAAGATCCAGAGGTCGATCCGCACGATCTTCCCGTTTTCCAGCATGTGCATGTGGGGGGAAAAGAATTCGCACCGGATGCGTTCGGGAAGAGATTTTGCCACCGTCCTTTCCAGGTCGGAGACCAGGGAAATGCTCTTTTCGTAGTCGGAAACGGCCGCATCCGTATAAAGGAGCATCATGCAAATTTTCCGGTCGGGGGAAAGGAGAAAGGAACGGTTTCCCGCATAGAACTGCAAGTCGGAGACCTTCAGGACCTTTTCCAGTTTCAGGAGGTGTCCTGTGGTCCAGCCCAGCGGATCATACCGGCTCCGAAGCGCGCCGCCCATGGGATTGAGGCACAGGAAGCGGAAATTTTCCTTCAGACGGGAATCCAGCTCCCTGCCTTCCGGCAGGGCCGACGGCGGAAAAAGGTACGGGATATGGGAGACAAAATCTTTGTACATCTCTTCCGGGGAGGCTCCCGCGGGCGCGCAGACGACCTGACGGACTTGCGGCAGGCGTTTCAGTTCCTCCGCAAATTTGGTCATTGCGGCCATGTCGGAAACGTTGTCCAGCTTTTCCCCGTCCTTTCTCTG
This sequence comes from Lentisphaeria bacterium, assembly GCA_017613255.1. Classification (GTDB taxonomy): domain Bacteria; phylum Verrucomicrobiota; class Lentisphaeria; order Victivallales; family UBA1829; genus RGIG5327. The sequence continues at coordinate 15,103 of JAGAEF010000036.1, read as the reverse complement.
CAGATACAGTGTCACCTTGTTGGCCAGTCCGCTGTCTATGACGACTTCCAGATTGCGCACGGAAAGGGAGTTTTGCGGAAGCAGGTAACGCATGTCCGCGGAGTAGTGCGTCCGGAAGAGCTGAAAAACCGCCAGAAGGGAGAGAACGAATGCGCCCGCAAGAAGCAGAAAGTGATACCGGACGGAAAAAAGGAAGAAACGGGAAAAAAAGTTCATTGCACTTTTCCCTCCTTCCAGATGGATTCCGGAATGGGTTTGTCCAGCACGGTCTCCTTGAAGTTCAGAGTATTTTCATCTCCGGAAACGGCAAGCGTTTTCAGGCTGGCAATGCTTCTCCCGTCCGGGGAAAGGGTTATTTCGATTCGGGAAACATTGCCGGAAAGGGGATTGTGGGAGGCTGGGATCAGCGTAATGGTCCGCTTGTCCTTTACCGTGCAGGAATAGTCTTTCGTTACGGAAATTTTCCCGGAGAAAAACTTCTTCATCATGTCGATCATCAGCGAAAACGCCGGGTGGTCCTTGAGATCCACGCTCCGTTCCTTTCCGCTTTCCGCATCCCAGGAACGGAGAAGATCCCCCCGGATGACGCAGTAGAACTTCACCGGCGTTTCCACGATCCAGGCCAGATCCCCCTTTCCCGTCATGCAGAAACGGCCCGTAAGGAGGATGGGATGGGCCAGTCCCCGGATCTTCTGCTCCTGCGTGAAGCGGCAGGAGAGGCTTTTCACCGTGGAAAGCGGCGCAAAAAAGGCATCCGCTTCCTGCGCTGCCTCCTTTCCGGAAAGCACGGGAAGGAGCAGGGAAAGCCCAAGGAAAAACGTCAGGATTCTTCCGGCATCTGACATATCTTGACCTCGCCTGATGCGATCTCTTCCCCGTCGTCGGCACAAATGCGGAATTCTCCGATGTTCCACGGCGGCATTTCATACACTTTTTCTCCCCGGATCTTCAAGCGATCTCCGCAGGAAATGACTCTGCCGGTATATTCGAAACGGCTGATTTCCACCAGCATTCCCTGCAAACTGCCTCCCGGATGCAGGAAGGAATCCAGAAAGGCCATGCTCTGGGCGCCGATCTCGATGAGGGCGGCAGGATCCAGAACGCTGCCCGCAAGAAAGGGGTTGTCCTTTCCGATGACGGAGGCTCCCTCGCAGACATTGTCCTGAATGCGGGTGAGTTCCGAAATCATCAGCATGGGTTTCTTGTGGGGCATGTAGTTTTCCGGATCCTTTGCGGGAAGCACGGCGATTTTTTCCCGCTTGTCCCTGTTGCGGAAACAGGCGGGATCCGCGCTGAGAAAGTCGCCGCCGTACGCATGGGCTCTGCCCCGGCAGCCGGCGCAGTACCCGAAGGAGGGACAGCTTCTGCAGGGGTTCTTGATCTTTTTCGTATACTCCTGATAGAATTTCAGCACCGTGCTGTTTTCCACCAGTTCGGAGATTTCCTTATGAAGGATATTCCCCGCGGGAAGATTTTTCATCCCCCGGCAGGGAAAAAGATTGCCCTCTTTGTCGAGGAAAAGGGAGCGGACGAAACGCATGCAGGGCGTTCCGCCCGGGAAGGGGATGCCTTTTTCATCGGGGGCGCAGAACTTTTCGAGATCCTCCATGGATGCGGAAACGAAGGCTTCCGAGCACCCGAAGGAACAGGGGATCCCCTGTTCCCGGCAGAAAACCATTGCCCGGCCAAGATCCCAGATCTCCTCTTTTTCGTAAAAAAACTCCAGTTCCGCTCCGGGAAAGGCCTCTTTTTCCTCGAGAAAGGCGTTCTTCTGCGCTTCCGTGCCGATCCGGATGCGGAGTTTTTTCTTTTCTTTCCGAAACGTTTCCAGCAGATCGTGCCGGGCACAGGGCAAGGCCGCCGTGCAGGAAATTCCCGCTTTTTCCGCCCGGCGGAAGAATTGTTCGAAAAGCTCCTTCTCCTCCGGAAAAGCCTCTTCCCCCCCGTACAAAACGAAAGAACGGATCCCGCTGCGCAGCGAAAAATCCAGAATTTCGTCAAGTTTGCCGCAAAGGACTCCGGAAAGTTCCATTTCCAGAACCTGCCGTTTCAGGAGAGGGGTTTGCGCAGCGGGCGTTTCCATTTCAGTGCGTCCTCATGTCGAAGAAGTGCTGGGGTTTTCTGGACTGTCCGAAGACCATGCGGGCGGTCTCCTGGGGAGAAACGATCTCCACGGGGATATGGGCGCGGCAGGTGACGAGCAGTTTGGCGCGTATGGTTTCGGCCGTCACGGAAGGATCGGTCACGGAGACATAGACGGTGATTTCGTCGGAAAGGTCGCTGCCCTTTGCCGTGACATAATAATTGTCCACTCCGGCAATGGCGGCGACGGTATTGAAGATCACCTGGGGATAAATGGAGGTCCCTTTGTACTTGAGAAGATGCTTTTTTCTGCCCACGATGGGGCCCAGCCGGGGCAGGCAGCGGCCGCACTTGCACTGTCCCTGGATCATGAAGCTCATGTCTCCGGTCCGGAAACGCACCAGCGGCATGCCCGTGATCCCGAAGGGCGTGACCACCACTTCCCCGATCTCTCCGGGGGGAACGCTTTTGCCCTCTTCATCCACGATTTCCGCATAGGCCAGATCCGCGGGGATGTGGCCGCCCTGATGGAATTCGCACTCGGAAAAACTTGTGGTGATCTCCGTGGAGGCGTAGGTGGCGAACAGCTGGGCATGGGGGAAGAGATCCTGGAGTCTTCTGCCGATCCCGTTGAAGGAGAGATCGTTGTTCTTGATGGGCTCTCCCACGCACACGATCCTTTTGACGCACTCCAGAGAGACCCCCTCTTTCCGTGCGTGTTCCGCAAGTTTCACCAGAAAGGAGGCGATTCCGACGAGAACGCTGGGGGAAGTTTCGGCAATGATCCACAAATGGCTTTCCAGACTGGCCAGTCCGTTGCGCAGGACGGCGGCTCCCGCCTTGACCCCGCCCGTATAGTAGGCAAGCCCGGCAATGAAGCAGCGGTCCATGGTGCAGGTAAGCAGAATGGTGTCCTGCGGGGTGACTCCGGCGATTTTGTAACAGCGTTCCTCGTTGTAGGTATTCCGGAGAAGATCCTCCAGAGTGTAGACGAAACGGCTGGGGGTGCCCGTGGAGCCGGAAGTAAAGACGATGTCCCGGATCTCCTCCTGCGGGCAGCAGACGAATTTCCGGTAGTCCCGCACCACGTCCTCCTTGCAGGTGAAAGGCAGCTGCGCGACATCGTCCACGGTCATGTTTTCCACATCGAATCCGGCAAGAAGCTCCCTGTAGAAGGGAGAGCGTTCCTTGCAGAAGGAGAGATGTTTCCGCAGCATTTTGGTGTGCATTTCCCTTATCCCGTCAGGGGAAAGGAATTCCGTTGAAAGAGAGAACTCAAACATTTTTCGAACGCCTTGACTCCAGTTCTTCGTCCATTTTCCGCGACTCGGCGAAAATGATCTCCCGAACATGTTTTTTGATCTTCAATGCCGACGATCCGCGGATGAACTCCTGCGGAACGGACGGCAGACGGTGCATGAGAATTCTGCCCGGCTTCATCTTGAAATGCCGGTTGGGGATCTCCTCGTTGCCGGCGATGACCATGGGGATAATGGGGCAGTCGATCTCCCTGGCCACATGAAAGACGGTGGAATAAAACTGATTCATTTCGTGACTTCCGGAACGGGTCCCTTCCGGAAAGGCCACCACAGGGACATCCTCCGCCACCAGTTTCCGGATATACTCCTTCACGTGCTCATAGGTATCGTTCTTGATGTCTATATACCCCCCCAGCCGTGCGAAAAATCCCAGAAAGGGCAGACGCATGGGCCAGTCGTTGACGATCTGCACCAGCGGCTTGTCCGTCATGCAGCCCACGAGGAAGGGATCCGAGCCGGAACGGTGGTTGAAGACATAGATCCCCCCCATGACCTTTTCCTCCGTCTTGACCCGGTATTCCAGCGTCACATAGGGGAACAGGGCGATCCGCACGATGCACTTGCCGTACCAGACGATGAAATACCGCACAAGCCTCTGCGTCTTTTCCGGCGCAAAAATCTGCGTGCAGGAAACCGTGACGGCAAAGAGAGGCGCCGTCAGAAGCGTGTACAGGATCGTGCACAGGACGAATTGCACATAGATGAGGACGGAGATGAACATGGAAAAAAGTCTTTCACTCTTTCCCGGAGTCCTCGTTGATCTTTTCAACGATCTCCTGCGTATTCACTCCGCTTGCCCGCAACTCCGCCTCCTTCTTTTCGATGAAGTCGTAAAGATCCTGCAGGGTCACGATCTTGCGCATTTCCTCGCTCTGCCGGAGGGAGATCTTGAATTTCCTCTGAAGTCCGACCATCAGGTCCACCATGTCCAGACTGTCCAGCCCCAGATCGGTGAAAAGTCCCGCCTCGGGCTTGAGAAGCTCTTCTTCCACCTCCAGATTATCCACGAATGTCTTGTTGATGGCTTCGATGAGATCCTTTTTTTCCATTTTCTTACCTCTTTGTTGCGTGTTTATGTATCCATTTTTTTACAGAGCAGCGCGGCATTGATCCCGCCGAATGCAAAACTGTTCTTGAGTACGGTGGAAACCGGGACGGAACGGGGCCGGCTTCCCATGACATAGTCCAGTCCTTCGCATCCTTCCCCCGGCGTTTCCAGATTCAAGGTCGGAAGGACCTCATTGTGTTTCATCATCATGAGGGACGCGATCAGCTCGATGGTCCCTGAGGCGCCCAGCGTATGCCCCAGATGCCCCTTGAGACTGCTTACGGGAATTTTCCTTTCCGTTCCGAAAAAGTTCTTCAACGCGGCCGCTTCGGCGGCGTCCCCCTGAATCGTGGAGGTGGCATGGGCGCTTATATAGTCCGTCCGGGAGGGCTCGAGGCCCGCATCGTCGTACACCAGACGCAGGCACTGTTCGATGGCGCCGGAATCGGACTGGCTGATCTGGCTCCCGCAGCAGCACGTGGCGTAGCCGATGATCTCTCCGTAGATGGGCGCCCCCCGTTTCAGCGCGTGCTCCAGCTCCTCCAGAACGATGATGCCCGCGCCTTCTCCGCATACAAGCCCCACGCGCCTGGCGTCGAAGGGCCGGGAACTTGCCTTGGGATTCCTGGGCCGGGAGGGGGAAACTCCCGCATAGATGATCTCGAAGGAGCCGGAAACTTCCGGAGCGAGCTCTTCGGCCCCTCCGCAGAGGACGATATCCTGCTTTCCGCCGGCAATGAGATCCCGCGCCTGTCCCACGGCCTGCACGGCGGAAGCACAGGCCGCGCAGGGGGCCTGCACCGTTCCCGTGATGCCGAAAAGGTGGGAAACGTTGAATACGGCGGTATGGGAAACGCTTTTGAAGAACTGCGTGGAGGACATGTTTTCCGCGCCGCCCTCTTCCGTCACGATCCTGTAGGCTTCCGCAATGGCGGTGGTGCCCCCCATGGTGGAGCCGATGATGCAGCCTGTTTTCGGACTTTTGAGATCCGTTTCCGCAAGACGAGAATCCTCCACGGCCTTTGCGGCCGCATAGGAGGCGTAGAGGGAAATATTGCTCATGAAGCGCCTTATGGAGCGGGGGATGGACTTGACGAACTCCCTGGAAAGCGTCACGGGGGCTCCCAGGAACTTTTCCGCGCCGAAGTGCTGTTCCTTCCACTCCTCCATGACCCGTATCCCGCAATCGCCCCTCCGCAGGGCATCATACAGCTCTTCGGGCGTACTGCCCAGCGAGGAAAGAACCCCCATACCCGTGATTACACATCTGCGCTGCGTCATCTGTTCTCCGATCCTTTACTCTTGTGAAAGTTTTCGATCTCCTGCCGGTAAGCAGGTTCCCCCACCATCTTGCGCCACAGGATGAAGGAGGACTGCATGGCGCCGAAGGCTCCCGGAAGCAGAGCGTTCTGCCCCGCCGCGTAAAAATTTCTTACGGGAAGCCGCCCGAAAATATTGAACTGCCCCGACTTCTGCCGGATGCCGTAGGCCGAACCGAAGGGGGAAAGAAAATCCCGGTAGGTGAGAAGGGAGGCCGAGTCCAGAATTTGGAGGCGTCCCCGCAGGTCGGGCCGGACCGTATAGCATTTCTCCAGAAGATCCGCACAGCGCTTTGCCTTGTACTGTCCGTACGCTTCTCCCCGGTTTCCCCGGGCGGTGTCCTGCCACAAAGCGGTCTCTTCCGGAAACACGTTTTCGAAGATGGTCAGCGTTTCGCAATTTTCCCCGTTGGAATCGTGCTCCTTTACGGTCATGATCCCCGTTGCGGTATTGTCCGGCTCTTTGGGCGACATCAAGGTGGCAAGGCGCGTTTTGCTGAGGTAGGAGATAAGGGAGGCGTCTGCGGGGGAATTGCCCTCCTTTTCCGGACCGATCTTCGCCCACAGTGTAAAGAAGCCGCAGCTTTCCTGAAAACTTTCCACCCTTTCCCGGAAATCCGCCGTCTTGAGGGCAGGGGAGATGGTTTCCAGAATATCCTTCGGGTGGGTGGTAAAGACGCAGGAATCAAACGTGATCTCTTGCCCTTTGTTTGTGATGATCCGGTGACACAACGTCTTTCCCGACTGTTCCATGACGCACTTTGCCACGCTGGTGCCCGTAAGGATCCTGATCCCCGTCTTTCGGGCCATTTCCAGAAAGAGGGAGACCACGGCCCCTCCGCCCCCGTCGAACCGGACAAGGCGGTCATGGAGACCGTAGCTGATGCGGCACAGCGTGGAAAGGGAGATCTCCTCCGCGGGGGTCCCGCAGCAGCAGATGGCGAAAGAAAAAAGCAGAAGTTCCAGTTCGGGCGGGAAATTCTGCTTTTTCAGGTAGTCGGCAAGTACGATATTGTCTTCCGGAGAAAAATTCAGCCCGGTGAGCGGGGAGACGGTGTTTTCATCCAGGGAGAAGAGGGGGGTGTTTTCGTAGATCTTTCTTTCCAGATCGAAGAAATTCCGCAGTTTCTCCCTTGTCCCGGGAAACTCTTTTGCGTAGTATTCCAGGATGTTTTCATGCCCGTGGGGCAGATGGAACATCCTTTTGCTTTCCGCAAGAAAAATTTTCTTGTCCACGGTCACTTCCCGGAGAAACTCCCTCATTCCCAGAAAGCGGAACATGTCTCCGAAAGCTCCGGTAAGGGAGGTGGTGAAGTGGAACCCCGTATCCAGAGGGCAGGAATTCCGGAGGAATCTCGCCATGCTTCCGCCGGGGAAGGGGGCTTTTTCCAGCACGCAGACTCTGGCGCCCTGCCGGGCGAACAGCAGGGCAAGCGTCATGCCGGAAATCCCGCTTCCCACGATGAGAACATCAAAATCCCTCTTCTCTGCGGAACTCAAATGTACAGCCCCCCGTTGACGCCCAGCACCTGCCCGGTCATGTAGGAACTGTCGGGCCCGCACAGGAAACTCACTGCTCCGGCCACCTCTCCGGTCAATCCGTACCTTCGCATCGGAATGAGAGGGAGGACCTGTTCTTTGGGCAGATCTTTCACCATGTCCGTATCGATGACTCCCGGAGCCACCACGTTGACGAGGACGTTTTTCCTTGCCACTTCCCTTGCCAAAGCCTTTGCCGCGCCGATGAGGGCGGCCTTGGCCGCGGAATAGTTGACCTGACCGCTCTGCCCCGCCTGCCCGGAAACGCTGCTGATGACCACGATCCTGCCGAACTTCCTTGCGATCATGTTCCCCACAAGGGGCTGGATGGTGTGGAAAAAACCGTCCACGTTGGTGCGCAGGACCTTTTCCCACTGGGCGTCATCCATGAAGGCGAAGAGATTGTCGGCATTGCATCCGGCGTTGTAGACGGCCACATCCGGCGTATCGTCGCCGAAAACGCGCTCATACTCTTTCCGCACCGCCTCCGCGTCGGTCATGTCGAAAACCAGCGTTTCCACGCTTTCGGCTCCCGCTTTTCTGCACTCCGGGACCACGCCCTCTTCCAGCTGTTCGAGGTTACGCCCGGAAACGCAGATGCGGAAGCCGTCGGAAGCAAGCCGCACGGCGATTTCCCGCCCGATGCCTCTGTTGGCTCCGATGACAAGGGCCTTCCTCCTCATGCCTAGTCTCCTACGGCCAGGAGCCTCTGATAGTAGGACTGGAGCATGTTTCTGTTCACATGCGTGGAGGTGACCTGCAGGAAAACGTACATGACCGCCCCGGTCATGGAGGCCGCATAGGTGGTAACGGGGGTGTTGCCCCGGCTGTTGATGGAGGCAGTTCCCGACCAGATGGGGATTTCTCCCGGCTTGTTTTCGCCGAAGGTGACTCTCAGCGTGGTGTACATGCGTCTCCTGTAGTACCGCTGGGAAAACGCGGCACTAATGACGTATTTGGCTTCGTTCCTGTCGTTTGTGACAACGATATTGTGGGACTTGAGGGCTCTTCTCAAAATGGCGGTGACCACGGGAACGGCGGTATTGTCGGCAATGAAGCATTTCCCGGTGATGACTTCTCCCCGGGTGGTCTGGGCGGCAACGGACACGAGTTTGGCACTGCAGAACTCATTCATGGAAACGAACGGCGCCGTTGCGGCCGCGGGAGCGGGGGCAGGAGCAGGAGCAGCTGCCGCAGGTGCGGGCGCTGCCGTTGCGGCTGCTTTGGTGTCTTTGGTTTCCGCGGAATGGGCGACGCAGCAGATCCCGATGAGGGCGCTCAGAAGCAGTTGTACTTTTCCTTGTCTCTTCATGATTTTCCTGTCCTTGTGTTTGTTTATTGTGAAAAAGGAGTCGAACAGCGTAATATATCACTCTTTTTAACAAATACAATCGAATAAAGGACAGAAACATTCAAATTCGGGCATTCAGGGGGAAAACGAGAGTCTCCGATCCTTTTTCCTCTCCGGCCTCCCGATGCCGGGCCGTTTCGGCAGGCAGAGCTTCCATGCCCTTTTTCCGCCTTTTTTGAAACGCTTCTCTCAAAAAAACTTGAAAAATCGCCGGAAGATGCTATAGTAGGGAGAGCCTTTCCGGCGCACCGGCAACGGGGAAAAATTCCTTTTCTTCGAAGTTCGGGTGCGGCGTTTCCGGAAGGAAAAACAGCATACCAATGACAGGAACTCCCATGGCAAGCGGTCAGACGAATACGAAAATACTGGTGATCGACGACGAACGGCTCATCCGGCTTACTTTGAATGCCAAACTCAAGCAGATCGGCTACACGGCCGTCTGCGTGCCTTCCATCCAGGAGGCCATGACGCTTCTCAACGACGGCGGCTACAAGCAGTTCAAGGCCGTCATCACGGACATCATGATGGGAGATATGGACGGCTTCGTCTTCCGGGATATTCTCCGGGGCATGGACGAAAGCATGCCCGTATTCTTCATGACGGCGCTGGATCCGGAAGAGGGAAGCGGTTTCCTCAAACGGATCATGGAGGACAGCTACAGCTTCTATCTGCCCAAAGCCATCAAGCCGGACAAACTCCTCAAGCGCGTGCAGAGCATCGTGGATTCCCGGAGAGTGGAAGAGGTCATCAAGGCCAAGGACGCGGAGGTCATGGAGTCCCTGACGCTGGGCGCCCATCTGCAGAGCAAGATGCTGCCTCCCCGCATCCGGGTCACGGATACGGATTTCTATGCCTTCTGGTGGCAGCCCAAGGACGTGGTCTCCGGCGACCTTCTGGAGGTCATGCCCATGCCCGACGGAAGCAGACTCTATGTGCTGGGGGATATTCAGGGACACGGCACGATCGCCTCCCTCTCCATGATGGCCGTGCAGAGCTTCCTCAAACAGCTTCCCACCAGCGAAAATTTCGCCGCGGCCACTCCGTCGGTCATCGCCAATCTCATCCACCGCTTCTTCGCGGACAATCTGGGCACGCTTTCCTACATGACCGCGCTCATCTGCATCCATCATCCCGAAGAAAGGAGAGTGGACTGGATCAGCTGCGGGGCTCCGGATCTTCTCGTGGTGGATCCTTCCAACCCCGGCGCCGTCGAAGTCAACCCGGAAAAGCGGGGCGGTTTCCCCATCGGACTCATGCCGGATGCCGTGTACACGGAAAAGGACGAGGTGAGGACTTTCCTTTCCGAGACCGCGGTGTGCGCGGCCTTCACCGACGGCGTGTTCGACGTGTACCGGAATCAGGAAGGGTACGAACCCATGCCGGATTCCCTTTTCCTCGAACTGCAGAATACGCTTCTTGCGGAAGCGAGACTGAAAAATTCCGTCATCACTTTCCCCTGCAAGTTCCTTCTTGCCTGCGAAGCCTGCGGTTACCCCGTCTTCACGGACGACGTGACCGAACTCGTCTTCGGTTCCCGCCTCAAAAAGCCGGACATTCTGGTCAAATCCATGCCCCTGGATGCTTCCGTCATCGACAAGACGGCGCAGGAGATCGAACAGTGGTGTTCCGACCGCGGTTGGGATCTGGAGTTCATCACCCAGGTGGAACTGGTCTTCGAGGAGAAGATGATGAATCTTTTCGAACACGGCTACGACATTCGCGACCGGGCGGGGGAGTACGCCTGTTTCCGGCTGAAAAAGCAGGAAAAGAATGTGGAACTCACGGTTTGGGACTGGGGCACGCAGGAGCCCAGTCTGCTGGTGGCCACCGGGAATGCGGAGCTGGAAATGGAACTCAAAAACCGGGATTTCAGCGACGGCGGAAGGGGAAGGCTCATGGTGCGGAAGATCTGCAAGGGGATAGAACGCCACCGTTACGGAACACTCAACGAAACCATCTACCGCATCGCGGCGGAGGAAAAAGCCTGATAGAAAAGAGGACCCAATGAAACAGTGCTGTAAAGATTATCTCATGGAACAGTTCGGCGACGAGGAAGTCATCAACGAAATCTATGCGGAATACGCCAAGTCCGTTCAGGAGAAGCTCCCCGAGCTGGAAGCCGCGCTGAAAGCGGAAAACTGGGCGATGCTGGATACGCTTGCCCATGCCGTCAAGGGCAACGCTCTGGCCACGGGAGATGCGGATATGGCGGAAGTGGCCGTTTCTCTGCGGACCGCGGCGAAGATGTCCGACAAGGCGGCCGCCGAAACCCTTTTCGCAAAATTGCAGGCCCTGGCCAAAGAGGTCTGAAGCTCCTGAAATCTTTTCCCGCAAAAAAACGTTTCCTCACGCCTTCGCAGGGTTGTTTTCTGCGGCATTGTCGTCCGTTAGCGTGTGGGGAGCGTATTTCCCGAGGAGTTCTTTAAGCTTGTCCATCGTAATGGGCTTGATGAGCATGTCGTCGAAGCCGTTCCGGATGTATTCGTTCTGCATTTCCACGTCCGCGGTGATGACGTAGACGGGAATTTTCGCAAGTTCCGGGCTTTTGCGGATCTCCGCCACAAGTTCCGCGCCGTCCATGACGGGCATGGACATATCCGTGAGCACGATATCCACATGCCCGGGATCGTGCAGGACTTCCAGCGCCTCTCTTCCGTTCCCCGCCGCCAGCACGTTGGGGAACCCCAGACGGGTCAGCATGGCCTGCAAAATCTTCTGATTGAGCTTCTGGTCGTCCACCACGAGAATATGTTTCCCCAGAATGGACTCATCCAGCGCATGCGTGGCCCTGTTTGCACTCTTCCTGCTGAAATAGGCCGCGGATTCCTGCTCCGAAAAGGCCGTTACGCCGGGGAGCGTGAGCGTGAAGGTGGATCCTTTGCCCAGGGTGGATTCCAGCTGGAGAGTCCCGTTCATCTGTTTGGAAAGCTGTTTGCAGATGGCCAGCCCCAGCCCCGTGCCCTTGGTGCTGTCGTGCTCCTGCAGCTGGACATAGGGGGACATGAGTTTGCCGATGTTCTCCTGCGATATGCCGCAGCCCGTATCCGTGACGGAGAGCGTGAAAACGCCCTCCTTGTAGGAGGCGCGGATCGTTATGGAGCCCTTCGTGGTGAATTTCACGGCATTGCCGATGAGGTTGAAGAGGATCTGGCGGATCCGCTGGGGGTCCAGCTTCAGGAAGGGCATTTTCTCCACTTCCGTGCGCAAAAGAAGACTGCTCCTGCTTGTGGCCGTTTCGAAGGCGGCGGCCACCTTGCCGATCAGAGAAGCCACATCCGTGGGGATGGGGTGCAGTTCCATTTTTCCCGATTCCAGTTTGGAAAGGTCCAGCACGTCGTTGATGAGCTCCAGAAGCGTCTGTCCGCTGGTGATGATGGCATCCAGCGCCTTTTCCTTTTCCTCCGGGTCGTCGATGCCCAGCTGAAGCATTTCCGTAAAGCCGATGATGGAATTGAGCGGCGTGCGGATATCGTGGCTGACGGTGGAAAAGAAATAGCTTTTCGCCTTCTCCGCCTGAATGGATTTATCCCGTTCCGCCTTGAGCTTCGCGTTCATTCTTGCGCTCTCCCGGGCCTGCTCCTCCACCATCTGTTCGTGCTGATAGCGGCGGTAGAAGACGACTCCGCAGATGGCCAGCACCAGGGCCACCAGACTGATCGCGCTCAGCGTGAGCATACGGAAAAGAGCCCTCCTCAACTGCAGATGACGCGCCATCGAAAGGCGGCTTGCCTCTTCCAGACCTCTGGCAAGGTGGGCGTAGATCTCCGTTTTGTACCGGATATAGTTGTCGTCCCACAGCAGGTCTTCCGCCCGTTTGTGGCGCTCGTCCATGGAGAGCTTTTTCTCCTCGTTGCTGAGGGGGAAATCCTGAACCTCGCTGTGGAGAGTCTCGTTATCGCTTTTCAGCGCGATAAGGTGCATGGCATGGTATTCGGTGCTCATCAGATTTTTGGAGACCTCCATGGCCTGCCTGAGCGTATCCTTCAGGGCCGGATCGATCTGCAGATCCCGGATCATCCTCAGCGCCTTGTCCCGGTGTTTGATCTTCAGTGCTTCGTCGAAATACTGTTCGATGAATTCCGACCGCATGGTGACCACATAGCGCCTTACGGCCTCCGTGAGAAGGTCCGTGCCCTGCCGGAAGCAGTCGTTGGCGATATGGTAGCGCAGATGGTTGTTGTAGTTGAGACTCTGCCTGTACGTAATGGAATTGACCATGACGGCCGAATAGATGAGAAGACAGGTGGAAACCGCCAGAAAGCAGTAGAGAAAGACCATTACTTTCATACTGGAGGTGAACTTCTGTAAGAGTTTTGTCATGAGTCCCGCCGAAAGAACGATCCCTTTCCCTGTTTCGGAAAGAAAATCGCGTTTATTCCCTAACTGGATTGTTTTTTACGGAAACCGGCATCCGCCGCATTCCGTATAATATACGCCGTTTTCTCCTGAATTGCAAATGGGAAGAGCAACATTTGATGAAGGTGCCGCAAACCCGGTAAGGCCGCGGTCGGCCGTTTGCGGAAAAGTCTCAAGCCTCAAGCTTCAAGTCTCAAGAGGGGAGAGTCTGGCAGAAAAAACACACCTGGTGTTTCCAGCTCGAACTCCTGCCTATTGGGCCTATCCGGCCTATAAGGCCTATTCTCCGTCCGGGATGTTTTTGGGACTGGGCAAAAACACTACTGGAGTCTCCAGCCGAACTCCTGCCTATTGGGCCTATCCGGCCTATAAGGCCTATTCTCCGTCCGGGACGTTTTCGAGGGGGGGGGGAGACAAACGCGCCCGCGCTTTTTTCTCTCCCCCCGGCCCCCCTCTCATTTTCACGCAGAAGGTCCGGGCTGGAAACATCCGCCGTGTTTTTCCCGCGAGAACTTTTTTGTCCGGCAGTTGTGCACGTTCCTTGTTTTTTTCTCGGCAGGAACTATATTATTTCCCGGCGAAGACCGTGTGTATGGACAGAAAACAGAGGGATCCCCTTTCAAGAGCAAGGAGCAGAAAGATGAAAGAAAGCATCGTCAGGGAAAAAATGCGCCGCGGAGAACCGATTCTTGCTGCGAAAACCAACTTCATGAATCCGGACGTGGCCGAAATGATCGGGTATGCCGGATTCGATGTGCTGTGGATCTGCAACGAGCATGCGTATGTGAATCCGGAAAACCTGAAGAATATTCTGCGCACCGCCAAGATCACCGGGATCGACATGATGGTCCGCACCTCCTACGGGCAGGGGGATTATACCGATCTCATCCAGCCGCTGGAAGCAGGGGCCCAGGGGCTGATGGTGCCCCATATCCACGATCGGGCGCAGCTGGAATTCATCGTGAAGGAGTGCAAATTTTACCCGCTGGGACGGCGCGGTGTGGACGGGGTCAATCAGGATGCGGATCAGGGCTATGCCCCGCTGCGGGATTATCTGAAATTTGCCAATGACAACACGTTCATCGTGGCGCAGATCGAAGACCCCGAAGCTCTGGAAAAGGCGGAGGAGTTCGCTTCCGTCAAAGGGATCGATGTGCTCTTTCTGGGCCCTGCGGACTACTCCCACAGCATCGGCAAGGCGGGAGATTTCCGCTGTCCGGAAGTGCTCAGCGCCATCGAAAAGTTGTCCGGCATCTGCGAAAAACACGGAATCTACTGCGGCACCGTGGGGTTCGGTGAGGTGGATTTCTGCCGCAGAATGATCGATTCCGGCGTCAAATTTCTGGGCGGGCCTTCCGACTGGAGCGTCTGCTGCAGCGGTTTCATGGCCGAAATAGAGAAGTACAAAAAAGCGGGCCTCTTCTCCTTCCGCGAGTACGGCAGATAATTTTTGCCGAGTATCCCTGCAAAAGGAAACTTTCCTCCTCCGGGACCGCCGTTTTCTGCGAACGCGGATTACAGCGTCATCCCCGGAGGGAACGGCTCTTTGCGCAGTAAATTCCACATCCTGTCGATGCAGGAAAGCGTATAAAATCCTTCGTAGTGGCGAAAGAGTGCTTCATGGAGGAGCAAGACGGGTGCTTCATCCGGAAAAGCGAAGGGAAGCGCGGCATTGCCGTATTCCTCCTTTGTCAAGGTTGCGGCGGACCGGGAAGCGAAGCTTTGACAGGCTTCATTGTTATGAATTGAATTTTCATTTTCGAAATCCGCATCATACGAGCGAAAGCGAGTGCTTCATAACGAAGCGAAGCGGAGTTGCTTCATATTGCGGAGCGACAGAGGAGCAATGCTTCATCTGTCAAGGCGAAATGAAGCACGCCTGATGGCGTATGAAGCGATCCTGCGGATCATGAAGCGCACCTTCGGTGCATGAAGCGAAGCCTTGACAGGCTTCATTGTTTTTGCCCGGCGGGCAAAAACTGGTCGGGGTTCTTGCAATTGTCCGGAAACGGTCTCTACCCTCGAAATAGTTAGAGACAACCGCAAATTGCTGAGCTTCCTCCGTTGTTCGGAAATCGTCTCAAAATGA